>SLSL01000255.1 GCA_007130465.1 Halanaerobiaceae bacterium
TAAATCTACTTTATCTAATATTCTGTCTCCTAACTGCTGATCATCTTGATCATTTAAAAAAGACAATATATTATCATTATACTCCATTTTTTTGCATGCCCCTTTATTATATCAAACCATAGAATAAACTAATTAAAATACTTCTTGCTATTCTTAATAGAAAGAAAGCAATGATCGGAGAAAAATCAATCCCCATATTACTAGTCGGCAAAACCTGTCTTATTGGTCTTAATATAGGCTCTGTTACTCCATATATAAAATTAATAGCTCCTCTAAAACTAGAATTATATTGAATACCTCTACCAAACCAGGATAATAATACCCTGATTAATATCAAGAAGTATAAAATATTAAAAAATGCATCTACTGTTCTTATTAATAACAAAATTTAATACCTCCATCCATTTAATCAGTTACAAATTCATTTTTAATAGCATTTTCAATTGCTCTGGCATCTACATCAATTCCAGGTGGTGTAAATATAAAAACTCCTGTGCCAATCTTTTGAGTGTTTCCATTAATTGCATAAACAGAGCCACTTAAAAAATCTATAAATCTTCTAGCTAAAACCCTATCATGTTCTTCTAAATTTAAAATTACAGCCTTTGATTCCTTTAAATCATCAACAATACCTCTTACATCATCCAAAGACTCAGGATTATGCACAACCATCTGAATATCTTTTGTCCTACTTAATTTAATCACCTTATTATCTTTATCTTTCTTCTTTTTAATATTCTTATTTTCTTCATTTTCCAGCCCATCATATTCATCTTCAAACTCATCAAAATTATCTTCAGCAAAACCAAAGAAACCTAATAATTTTTTCCAGATACTTTCTTCTGTCATTAAAATCACCTGCTTTTTTAAATTATTGATCATACTCTCTTTCTCCAAAAATCTCTCTTCCAATTCTAACATAAGTAGCGCCCTCTTCTACAGCAACCTCATAATCATTTGTCATACCCATCGAAAGTTCAGTTATGCCATAACCTTCAGAATTCAATTTCTCCTTTAATTCTTTTAATTCTCTAAAATATGGCCTTGCCTTTTCTGCATCATCAAAATGAGGGAGAATAGTCATTAAGCCCCTTATCTCTAAATTATCTAGCTCCCATAATTCAGGAAATACATCTAAAAAATTCCCCTTTGGAAACCCATATTTATTATCATCTCCAGCTATATTAATCTGAACTAAAACTGGAAAAATTCTATTATTTTTTCTAGCCCTTTTATTTATTTCCCTTGCTAACCTTGGACTATCTAAAGAATGAATTAAATTACAATTTTCTAACCTGGCCAGATATTTAACTTTATTCCTTTGTAAATGTCCAATAAAATGCCAGTTGACAAAACCTGGCTCTTCCTCTTCTTTGTCCAAAAGTTCTTGAACTCTACTCTCTCCGAAACTATCTATTCCTAAACTTTTTAATTTTTTTATTTTATCTAAGTCCTGATTTTTACTCACTGGTAAAATTCTAATCTCATTAAAGTCTCTTCCTGACCTTTCAGCCGCAGATTTAATTTTATCTTTAACTTCTTTATAATTAATTACAATTTCATCTTTTTTTGAATTATTTTCTAAATTTCCTGTCATCTTAACCACCTCTGCCATAATTCAAAACCTCAGGATTTATAATTATTCTATCCCCAAGATTCAATCTTTCCACAACTAATTCTTTAGAATTGCCACCAATTATTTCTAAGTTTCTAAATTCTATTATACCACGATTATTTTCTACCAGAACCCCTCGGCCTTGAGCAGTATTAAAAACTGCACTCCTGGGTATAACTAATCCACGATAAATATTACTAATTAACTCAAAATTAATATATCTTCTGTTTAGCCAATCATCTTTAAATTTGTTAACTTCAATTAATATAACTGTTTTATCTGAATTACTTATTTTATTATTTACTCTGCCTTTTATTAAATTCCTCTTTGAGTTAGATTCATTTAAAAAAACTTGTTCTCTAATCCTATAATTATCTGCTTCTGAATTTTCCAGAATAAATGCAAAGAAGACTTTGCTATTGTTAACTATTCGATATATTGGATCCCCTGAATTTATTTCCCTACCACTAACTAGATGATCGTAATCTGATTGCAAATCCGTAAATTTATCAACTGAATATTGACTTAAATTGTCAAATTCAAACTCTCCTTCTAAGCCATCAAATCCATAACTAATTAACCCTGATTGTTTGGCGTAATAAGCTTCATTATTATTTTGATTATTAATTTTTATAACTTTCTGGCCATATGAAGCCCTTTCACCTTCTTTATAAGATAGTGTAATAACTCCATCATTATCAGCATAAATAACTTTTTCATCCCTTATAATAAGTGCTTCAGACTCTATACTATCTATAACCTCACCATATAATGCTGGCTGAAAATTTGGCCTCTGGCTATAGTAAGAAAAAATTATACCGATTAATATCATTACCAATATCAAGAGCAGCCACTTCATTTTAACTAATTTCATCAAGGATTTCTCCTTACTTTGTAAATATATGCAGCCATTCTACCAGCAGAATCTCCATCACGCCGATATGAATGAAAAAGTTCTGGTGATTCATATGTCGATAATTTACTAACAAAAATATTATTTGGAAGCACCCCTGAATCAATCAATAATTTCTTATTAGCTTCTTTTAAATCCAATCTATATTTGTCTTTTTCTTTATCAGTTTTAAAAAAATCTAATTCCATATTCCATTTGTTCTTGAATTTTTGAAATAATTCATTTCCAACCTGATAATTTTCATAATCAATTCCAGGGCCAATTACAATTTGAATATTTTCAGGATCAAGGTTATAATATCTTGTTATATCATTTAATGTATGACTGGCTATTTTATTCAAAGTACCCTTCCAGCCAGAATGAATAAGAGCAAAAATATCGTTTTCCAGATCAAGAAAATAAATAGGAAGACAATCTGCATGTATTGTTCTTATAATTGAATTAGTATCTGATGTTATAACTCCATCTGCTTTTATATTAAAATCTTTTTTTCCCATTTTATTATTTGCCCAGTGGAAAACTATACTGCTGTGGTTCTGGTCTGTTTTAATGATAGACCTCTCTGATTCATCCACCAATTTCAAAAACCCATCAAAATGATAATCCCTTAAAGTAAATATAAGTCGATAGTTTTTAATTCGTTTTTCCAAATATTTAAACTTATTAAATTCTTTTACCCTAAATATTATAGTTCGACCTCCATTTACTCATCTTCTAATAATCTATCTAATTCTTTTTTGAAAGTTTCAACATCTTTAAACTGCCTATAAACAGAGGCAAAACGCACATAAGCAACTTGATCTAAATCCTTTAATTTTTTCATAACTAACTTACCAATTTCGTCACTGGTTACCTCTTCATCCATCCTGTTTTGTAATTCTTGCTTAACTTCTAAAACCAATTGATTTAATTCCTCTGATGGAATAGATCTTTTTTCACAGGCTTTATATAAACCAGCAAGAATTTTATCTTCAGCAAACATTTCTCTAGTACCATCTTTTTTCCTAACCATTAATGGTAATTTTTCATATCTTTCATAGGTGGTAAAACGTTCCTGACATTCCAGACATTCTCTTCTACGTCTAATTGTAGTATTGTTTTCAGTAGTTCTCGAATCTATTACTTTACTATTTAGATTTGAACAAAATGGGCATTTCATTCTACCACCTCAATTAAAAATTATTAACTATTTTTCCTTAGAAATGCCGGTATATCAAGTTCATCTTCTCCACCAACTGGCTCTAAATCAATTTCACTACTACTAAAATCTGACCTTTGCTTGCTTGCAGATTCTTCTTCAATAGATTTTGAACGATTAAAACCGGTTGCAATAACAGTTACCATAACATCTTCATCTAAATCCTGATCAATAACTGCACCTAAAATTATATTAGCATCTGGATCTGATACTTCTTTTACAATTTTAGCAGCCTCATAAGCTTCATGAATCCCCAGGTTATTCCCACCTGTTATATTAATCAAAACTCCTTGAGCTCCGTCAACCGAGGCTTCTAATAATGGAGAGTCTATAGCATTTCGGGCTGCCTCTTCTGCTCTATTTTCTCCTCTAGCAGTACCTATACCCATCAGAGCTGAACCTGCATCAGTCATTATAGTCTTAACATCGCCAAAATCAAGATTTATAATACCGGTTATTGTTATAAGATCTGAAATACCTTGAACACCCTGACGTAAAACATCATCAGCAATTTTGAAGGCATCTACAAGACTTGTTTTTTTCTCTGCAACTTCTAATAATCTATCATTAGGAATAATAATTAATGTATCGACATTATCTTCAAGTTCTTTAATTCCCTCTTCTGCATTACCCATCCTTTTTGTTCCTTCAACTGTAAAAGGTTTAGTAACTACTCCTACAGTTAATGCGCCCTGGTTTTTTGCTGCCTGAGCAACAATAGGAGCAGCACCAGTACCTGTTCCACCGCCCATGCCTGCAGTTATAAAGACCATATCTGCCCCAGAAACAGCATCTTCAATTTCTTCCCTACTCTCTTCCGCAGCCTCTCTACCAACTTCAGGATCTGCTCCTGCACCTAATCCACGGGTTAATTTTTCGCCTATTCTAATTGTAACTCCTGCGCTAGATGACATTAAAACCTGTGCATCAGTATTAATAGCTATAAATTCTACACCTTCTAAACCATCATCAATCATTCTATTAACTGCATTATTTCCTCCACCACCAACACCGACAACTTTTATATTTGCAAACTTTTCCATTTCTGTACCTATATCAAACACAAAACCTACCTCCTTTCATTTTGTAAAACTTTAAAAGAAATCATCAAAAAATGTTTTCAACTTGTTAAAGAAAGAGTTGACTATTTCTTTATTATTACGTCTATTTCTTTTTTTATTATGAGTACTACCTGATTTACTATTATCTAATGCATACAAAATTAAACCAACTCCTGTAGAGAATACTGGTGTAGGAATTCTTCCATCTTTATTAACATAGACAGGATTATCAATAACATCAGAAAATCCGCTTATGTAATCTGGCTCACCTAATCTAACCGGTAATCCAGTAATCTGAGAAGCTAAACTGCAGCTTCCTTCTAATAAAGAGGCTCCTCCTGTAATAACCAAGCCGGCTGGAGTCATATCTTTTGTCCCAGTTTTATTGATCTCTCTTTCAACCATTGAAAACATTTCTTCCATTCTCGGCTCAATAACCTGACAGAGATAATTTTTTGATATCTGTTGATTTTCATTTCCACTTGCTTTTAATACATCAATTTTTTTATTATCTTTAACTTCTTCGCAACTTGCCACGCCATGTAAAATTTTAATCTTCTCAGCTTCTGAAATAGGTGTTCTTAAACCAACAGCTATATCATTGCTAACATGATTACCACCAACAGGAAGAACTGAAGTATATTTAATATTTCCTTCATGGAATACTATAAAATCTGTAGTACCTCCACCAATATCTACAAGAGCTACCCCTAATTCCTTTTCATCTTTAGAAAGGACAGAATAACTTGATGCAAGTTGATCTAATACTAACTCATTAACTTCTAAACCTGCTTTCTCAACACTTTTCACCAGATTACTAATAGAAGTTGTAGAACCTTTTACAATGTGAGTTTCAACTTCTAATCTAACTCCAGACATCCCTTGCGGTTTTTTGATACCTCTTGTACCATCGATTATAAATTCTCTTGGAATCACATGAATTACTCTCTCTTCCTGAGACAGGGGAATAACCCTTGCAGCTTCCATAACCCTTTCAATATCAGATTCTTTCACTTCTTTATTGCTCCCAGTCACTGCTACAACACCATGACTATTAACAGAATTAATATGAGATCCAGCTATACCAACATATACTGAACCCACCTCAATTCCAGCCATTCTTTCAGCCTTATCAACTGCTTTGATAATTGAATTAGAAGCTTTATCAATATCAACAACTATACCTTTTCTTAAACCATCTGATGGTGAAATTCCTAATCCAACAATCTCAATCTTATCATCATCATTAATTTCAGCAATTAAAGCACATATCTTTTTTGTTCCAACATCTAACCCTGCAATTACTTTAGTCTGTGACAAACCATCAGCCTCCTTTCCCTATATGTTACAATTCAACATTAGTAAGGCAAAATCCTTTTTTATATTACAATCTATAAGTGCTATTTTTTAATAACAGGTCTTTCTGGAGCTGTTATATCTACATATTCTATTCCATCATCGTTTAACATCCCTTCATACCATGCGGATATAAGAACAATAAACTTATCTTCTAAGTTTTCTGCTGTACCAACTCTTATATCATATCCCTGTTCCATAATCATATAAATTCCAACAGGATCAAAATGAATCTCTTTAATATTTTCCCTCAATTCATCAGGGAGGATTTCAAGTTTATTTAAAAGACTAACCTGCGTTGAAGGAATTATTATATTGTTACCTGAAAAATAGTAAGGCGTATCTTTAAAAACAGGAAGATCATATCTATTATGCTCAATATTTTCAGCTATTATCCTATTGTATTTATTGTAAACTATATAATATCCATCATTTATAATTGCTGCTATAGGCCGATTATAATTTACTTGAAATATCACCTGATCAGGAAAACTTCTTGAAACTTCTACACTCTCAATATATGGATCAGTTTTTAAAGTATCTTTAACTAATTCAAAATCAACTGTAAATATATTTTCTCCTCTAATATCTGCTACTTTAACTTCACTCTCATCATATCCTCTAATTATAACTTCATTGATTTCAAAAAAAGATGACCCAAAAATAATTCCAATGCCAAGTGCTAAAATAACTGCTAATATTAAATATTTAATCATCCTGTCCACATCGCAAAGCATTTAAAATGTAATCTCCAATTTTAAAAACATCTCCTGCACCTACTGTTAAAATTAGATCACCTCTATTTAAAACTTTAACCAATAGGTTTGATGCCTTATCTAATGACCCAACATATTCAATATTAATATCAGGATTTTTTAACTTAATCTCCTCTACTAATTTTTTTGAGCTTATATTTTCAATTCTTGGCTGATTAGCGCTATAAATATCTACTATATAAAAAAATATATCTTGATCACTCAAGACTTTTATGAAATCATACCATAAATTCCTTGTCCTTGTAAATCTGTGTGGTTGAAAAACAAACCTTATCTGATTTGATTCCAAACTTTTTGCTGCCTTTATAACAGTCTCTAATTCACTAGGGTGATGAGCATAATCATCAATAATCTTTATACCATTAATTTCTCCTTTAAATTCAAATCTCCTTTTAACACCTTGAAAACTAGATAAACCAGCAATAATATCTTTCCAATCCAATCCAGCTTTTCTTGAAGCAGCAATTGCACCCAGGGAATTAAGAACATTATGCTCTCCAGTTAATTGCATCTTAACTTTATCAATAAATTCCCCATTAAAGTAAAGTTTATAGGCGGTAAAAAAACTATCCTGATTTATTATTTCAGCTCTATAATCACCATTTTTTAAACCATATCCAGCAACTGGTATATTTTCATCTTGATTTAATCTTCTTTTTAATAAATTATCTCTTATCCCCTTATCATCAAAACAAAGAATTGTTCCATTTTTATTAGTTTTTTTTATGAATTTATACATAGTATCATATAGTTTTTCTTCCTGTCCATAATAATCTAAATGTTCTGGCTCAATATTTGTTATAATCGATATTTCAGGATTAAAGTATAATAAAGACCCATCACTCTCATCTGCTTCAGTAATAAAGAATTCACCATTGCCAGATCTATAATTACCAGTTAGCAAATCTATATCTCCACCAACCATAATAGAAGGGTCCTTGCCTGATTTAACAAAGATATTTGCTAACATTCCTGTGGTTGTGGTTTTACCATGGCTGCCACTAACAGCAATCAATCTTTTATCTTTAGCAATTTCCGCCAGCATTTCAGCTCTTTTGTAAACTTTTATATCATTTTTTCTTGCATATCTCAACTCTGAGTTTTCTTCTGGAATTGCACTACTTATAACAACAATGTCTGCTGTTTCAACATTTTCCTTTTCATGTCCTATAGTTATTGAAGCACCCTTAGACTCCAGTTCTTTAATTTTATTATTATAAATTAGGTCAGACCCACTAACTTTTATATTAGATTCCAATAGAAAATTAGCTATAGCACTCATTGATATTCCGCCTATTCCAATAAAGTGAATCCTCTTACCTTTTAATCTATCCATTGAAATCTACTCCTTGTTATCTAAAGTGCCATCATTATGAGCTAATCTATAAGCTAATCTATAAATATTTTCTAAAGCCTCTGGTTTTCCAATCTCTTCACTAGCATGACTCATATTGCTTAACATATCTTTATCATTTATTAATTCCTTTATTTTTTTAAATACAACTTCACTTTTAAGTTCATCATCTTTATAAATTATAGATGCTCCTGATTCTTCTAAAACCTTTGCATTCTTTACCTGATGATTATTGGTAGCATATGGATAAGGAATTAATATTGATGGTAAACCAAGTGCAGTTATTTCTGCTATACTAACAGCTCCGGCTCTACTTATTACAAGAGTAGCTGCTGCTAATGCATTTTCAATATCATCCATAAAAGAAGAAACAGTAACTTTTTTATCTAAATTATTATAAGAGCTAGCCTTCTTACTGATTTTTTCATAATCTTTCTCACCTGTTATATGAATTATATCAAGATTATCTAGCTCTATTAAATCATCATATATTTCCAGCATAAGTCGATTTATACTTGTTGCCCCCTGACTTCCTCCCATTACTAACAAAACATCCTTATCTTGAGATATCGAAAGTTTATTTCTTGCCTTTTGGGGACAAACCTCTAAAATCTCTTTTCTAACAGGATTCCCTGTCAAAAATAATTTGCCTTTTTTATTAAAATATTTTTCTGAATCACGATAACTCAGGGCAATTTTATCTACAAATTTAGCAGAAATTTTATTTGTTAAACCTGGTACAGAATTCTGTTCATGGATAAGAGTCTTAATATTTAATAACCAGGCGGCTAAAATAGATGCCCCAGAAACATAACCTCCTGTTCCAACAACAATATCTGGGTCTATTCTTTTTAAAATTTTTCTTGCCTTTAAAACTGCTTTAAAATTAGAGAATCCAGACTTAAAAAGGTCTGTATTTATTTTTCTAGGAAGGGGTTGAACAGGTAGGCCATAAAAAGTAATCTTTTCCTTATCTGCTATTCTTTCTTCAAAACTATTTTCACCGCCTAGATAAATAACTTCTCCACCTTCTTCTAAACATTTTTTAGCAAGTGCAACTGCAGGAAACACATGTCCACCAGTACCTCCACCTGACAAAACTAACTTCATTCTAATCTTCCTTCCAAAGGTTTACTGACTTTGCCTGGAAATATTTAATAAAATGCCAACAGCATATAATGATATCAACAATGAACTACCACCATAACTTATAAATGGTAAAGTTATTCCTGTAACAGGCAGCAAAGAAGTTACAGCACTAATATTTATTAAAACCTGAATTATGATCATTGAAGTAATACCAACAGCTAATAGAGAACCAAAAAGATCTTTAGAATTTAATGATATCAACACCCCTCGATAGGCAAATAATCCAAATAATATTATAACAAAACCTGCACCAATTAATCCAAATTCTTCTCCTAAAATAGCAAATATAAAATCAGTGCCTGGTTCTGGCAAATACAAAAACTTTTGTCTGCTGTTTCCAGGTCCAACACCTGTTAATCCTCCTGAACCCAGAGCCAGTAAAGATTGAATAATATGATAGCCTGTACCTCTTGGATCTTTCCAGGGATTCAAAAATGTCTGAATCCTGTTAAGCCTATAGGGAGCTGAACTTATATAATACCACATTAGTAATATACCTGGTATTGAGAGCCCAAAAAGATGTTTGAACCTCATTCCACCAACTAATAATATAATAAATGAAAAACCAGTAATATTTACAGCTGTTCCCATATCAGGCTGCTGCATTATTAATATAGCTGCAAATACTATTATTATAACAACAGGCAAAATACCCTTTTTAAAATCCTCTATTTTTGCAGATTTCCTACTAATAAAACTAGCAATATAAATAATTAACGCTATTTTAATAGCTTCAGAAGGTTGAAAATCAAAAATTCCAAAAGATATCCATCTAGTTGCACCGCCTGCAGTTCTACCTATACCTGGAATTAAAACTGCAATTAATAAAATAAAACCTAAAGAAAGAATTAATTTAGAGTTTCTATGGTAAATATTATAATCTATCTTAGAAGCAACAAACATTATTACCAATCCCACTAGAGCAAATACAAGTTGTCTAGAAAAAAAATAGTGAGCATTACCATATATATTATAAGCCCTAACGCCACTTGCACTCATAATCATTATTAGTCCAACTAAAATTAATATAAGAGTAATTATAAAAAGAGGAAAATCAATATTAGTATATTTTTCCTCCATAATTAACACCGCCTAATCAAACTCTCTTTTTATATGTTTTATAAATTCATGACCTCTAATTTTATAACTAGGAAACATATCCCAACTTGGAGCCCCTGGTGAAAATAAAATTGTAATCTTCTCTGTAAAATTTATTGTTAATACTAAATTTTTAATAATTTTGACCGACTCTTCAATATCATCAACCACATAAAAGTTTTCATAATTTTTATCTTTAAGTTTATCCTCAATTATACTTGAAATCTCTCCAATTAAAATTGTATAATCACATTTATCTATTATTTGATTAATTAAATTATCATAATTCAAATTTCTATCTTGCCCTCCCATCAACAAAACTAATGGTTTTGAAAACGAAGAGATAGCAGCTCCAGTTGCATGAGGGTTGGTTGCCTTTGAATCATTATAAATTTGAAATTTATCATTTTCTAAAATCAATTCAAGTCTATGGGCTTCTGCTTTATAATTATTAACAACATTTTCTATTATATCAGAAGAAACGCCAAAATGATATGATATTAATGATGCAAATGCAATATTTTCGACATTATGAATACCTTTTAAAGAAATTTTAGCTATAGATAATAACTTATCTTTCTGATTATCTATAATATATATAAACTTATCGTCATAATAAATACCTTTATCAAATTCACAATTTTTATTGCTAACATAAAAAATTTTAGAATCAATAGAATTATTTAAAGCAAGTACTTTATTATCATCATAATTTAATATAGCAATATCTTCTTCAGTCTGATTTTTAAATATAGCTGCTTTTGAATTAAAATAACTTTCTTCAGAAATATGCCAATCAAGATGATCCGGCGAATAATTAATAAAGGCAGCTACCTTAGGTTTAAATTCTTTTATAAATCTTAATTGAAATGAGCTCAATTCAACTACTAATATATCATCTTTATTTAAAATATCTACTGTACCAATTAAAGGTCTCCCAATATTCCCAGCAGTAATTATATTTTTACTTAGGCCCTTAGTTAATATTTCACTTAAAATGGAGGTTGTTGTTGTTTTCCCATTGGTGCCGGTAATAGCTATGATTTCAGACTCAATAAAATAAAATGCTAATTCAACCTCACTAATTATTGGGATATTATTTTTCTCAGCTTCCTTTATTAAGATATGATTTTCCGGAATCCCTGGGCTTACAACAACAAGACCAACTTCTCTTAATTTAGATTTATCTTTCTCCAAAGAAATTAAACCTGGATTTTCTTTAGCAATTCTTAATATTTCAGGTAAGTATTGCCATTCTTTATCATCAAATAACTTCATACTATTCACTTTGTTAATCAAAAAATTAATAAGAGCTTTACCAGTTAAACCTCCAGAACCAATAATTGCTACATCCAATTTTCTTAAATCATCGATATCCACAAACTCACACCTTTACAATAAATTCTATATTAATGGTAATGAAGCTATTAGAGCTATTCCAGAAAATAAAATTTGTAATATAATAAATCTCATTGTTACCTTAACTTCTGGCCAGCCTTTTAATTCGAAATGATGATGAATCGGAGCCATTTTAAATATTCTTTTGCCCTTAGTTATTTTAAAATAACTCACCTGCAAAATCACAGATAGAGTTACTATAACAAAAACTCCTCCAATAAATATAAGATATAAAGAAGTTCCTGTCAGTAAAGATATTATTGCTAAAAAACTTCCTAAAAATAATGAACCTGTATCTCCCATAAAAATTTGAGCTGGGTTTACGTTATACCATAAAAACCCAAGACAACTTGATGCAGTTATAACTAAAATAGGAATCAATTGATAATAGCCTAAAAAATATATAATAGGTATAAATGCCAGGCAGGAAATAGTAAATAAACCTCCTGCAAGACCGTCCAGACCATCGCTTAAATTAACTGCATTGCTGGTAGCAGGCATTAATATTAATGAAAATGGTATCACTAATAAGCCTAGACTAATATTGTTTGCTGTAAATGGTATATATAAGTCTGTCAAATTATTATAATATAATAATATACCAATCACTAATCCTATAAATAATTGAATAAAAAATTTAGTTTTTGCTCTTAAACCTAAGGATTCAGCCCCTTTAATATTTAAAATATCATCAACAAAACCTAAAAGACCATTGGTTATAATTGCTAATAACAAAATCATTATTTCTGTTGACCAGTCTAAAAATATAACTACTGATATAATTACTATAACAAGTATTAAAGCCCCTCCCATTGTAGGAACTCCTTCTTTTGAATAATGACTCTCTGGACCTTCTTTTCTTATCTGCTGACCAAAACTAAACCTTTTTAATTTCCTTATGAAATAGGGCATTATCAAAACTGTTAAAAAAAATGGAATTATAAATAAAATTAAATCACCCATCTATCCACCATACTCCAGTAATAAGTCAACAATCTCTTCCATTTCAAGAGCACGAGAACCTTTCACAAGTATAGCATCACCAGATCTCATTATTTTATTGATAAAATAAGCTGCATCTTCATTACTATCATATATATATATGCTCTGCTCTGCCATCCCAGCTTCAGAAGCACCCTCAGCAATAATTTCTCCCATGCTTCCAACACCAACTAATACATCTACCCCATTTTTATAGAGGTATTTACCAATTTCTTTATGAGCAGCATTTTCAATTCTACCTAATTCAAGCATTGCTCCTAAAACAGCTATCTTTCTGCTACCATCAATATTTATTAAAGAATCAATCCCAGCTTTCATAGATAAAGGGTTTGCATTATAAGAATCATTAATTATTCTAATACCATCGATCTTTCTAATCTCCTGTCGCAATTCAGTAACTTCAATATCTTTAATACCATTTTTAATCGAATCCCAACTAACATCCATTGCTCTTGCTACAGCAATAGCAGCTAAAGCATTATAAATATTATGTTCTCCAGCTCGATCCATTTCAAGTATATAATTGTTATCTCCCTCATGTACCCGAAATCTGGATTCTTCTCCATTCTTTATATATTCAATCTGATCAGCATAATAATCTACATTTTTATCTTTTAAACTTATAGTTATTTTATTTAAATCAGCAAATTTATTAACCATCTCTCTTATATGCTTATCATCATAATTTAATACTGCTATTCCATCTGGATTTAAACCAATTAATAATTCCTCTTTAGCCCTAGCAATATTTTCAACTGTTTTAAGATTTTCTAAATGAGCAGGGCCTATATTTGTAATAATTCCAACATCAGGTTTAGCAATTTCAGCAAGCCTTGAAATATCTCCTTTATGCCTCATAGCCATTTCTAAAATTGCTATATCTTCATTGCCATCTAATTCAAGAAGAGATAAAGGCAGGCCATATTCATTATTATAATTACCTTTGCTTTTCAAAACTTTTTTTTCTTCACCTAAAATACTGGCTATTATATCTTTAGTAGTAGTTTTACCAGCACTTCCTGTAATACCAATCACTTTTAATGACTTAATTTTATCCCTTATATATGAAGCTAAATCCTGCAAAGCTCTTGTTGTATCACGGACTAAAATTATTGCTAATCCTGAATAAGGCTTTATAGATCTTGAGGTAATAACTATCTTCGCACCATTATCAACAGCTTCAGGAATAAAATTATGACCATCATTATTTTCTCCAATTATCGCAAAAAATAAATCACCTGGTTTCACCCTTCTGCTATCAATAGACATATTATTTACTATCTGGTCTGGATTACCCTGAAGAATTTTGCCGTCAACAGCTTCAACAATCTCTTTCAATTTAAGTGAGAGCATTATTTCCCTCCACTCCTTTGGTTTAGTGCTTGGGAAGCAACTTTTCTATCATCAAAATCAATAATTTTATCTGCAAACTCCTGATAAGTTTCATGACCTTTCCCAAATATAATAATTATATCATCTTTTTCTGCTTCCATAATTGCTTTATTAATAGCTTTACCCCTATCTACAATTTTATTATACTTGGCTTCAGGATATTTAGCTTTAATACCAGTTTCAATATCTTCAATAATTTTAACAGGATCTTCAGATCTCGGATTATCCGAAGTTAAAATAATTTCATCAGCTAATTCATAACCTATTATTCCCATCTCAGGTCTTTTCTCTTTATCTCTATCCCCGCCACATCCAAAAACTGCAATAACTTTTTTTTCTTTAAATTCATTTATTGAATTTAATACATTTTTAATGCCGGCAGGTGTATGGGCATAATCAACTAAAACAACTATATCTGTTTTGTTTTTAACATATTCAAATCTTCCTGGAACCCCTTTAAATTGATTGACCGCCTCAACTATTTTATCAAAATCAATCCCATAGCCTAATAAAATTGCTATAGCAGATAAACAATTATAAATATTGAATTTACCTGACATATTAAGATTAAACTGCTTATTATTTAACTTAAATACAATTTTATCCTGATATAAATTAACATCCTCCGCTTTATAATCTGAACCATTTTTAATTGAAAAACTAAACTTATTAAAATTGCTTAAGTTTTCAAAAGCTTTTTCTAATCTAACATCATCAATATTATAGTAGACTTTGCCATCAGATTTAAGATGCTCTAATAATTTCAGCTTAGAATTTAAATAATTTTTGAAATCCTCATGGAAGTCTAAATGATCTCTGCTAATATTAGTAAAAGCTATCGAAGAAAAGCTAAGACCTTGGACTCTCCCTAAAGATAAAGCATGTGAAGATACTTCCATCACAACCTTCTTGCATCCTTTCTTATGCATCCTGGCCAGGCCTCTATAGATATCATCCGCCTCAGGTGTTGTCCTTACAGCATCATAACCTTTTTCACCATCATATATTTCAATTGTTCCTAATAAACCTGTCTTAATACCTAAATACTCTAAAAATGATTTGATCATGTAAGTAGTTGTCGTTTTGCCATTGGTACCAGTAATACCTATTAAATCCATTTCATCTTCTGGATGCTCAAATAATTCAGCAGCAACTAATCCTAAAATTTCTGCTGGATTATCTGTTCTAAAATATAATGCATCTTTTTTAAGATTAGATGGAAACTCTTTAATAATAAATACTCTTGATCCATTTTCATAAGCATCATCTATAAATTTATGACCATCTGTTTTAAAACCTGCTCTGGCAAGAAAGATTTTATTTCTGTCAGCTTTTCTAGAATCATGAACAATATCACTAACTAGATGCTCATTATCACCATATTTTTCAACTAAAAAGTTGCACCTATCAAATAATTCTAAAGCCTGCAATTATATTCCTCCATTCTTATACAAATTCTTCTATTTTATATTTATAGAAGAAAAGATATCAATTCTCTCTCCAGGTGAAGGATTCTGTGACTGAACTGAACCAGAAATTATGCCATTAGTTTTAAATCCAAATCTCCAGGCTCTCTGTTCAGCTTTATGAGCAGAAAGACCTCTCAAATCAGGAACTACAACTTTTTTTGACTCATAATATTCATTATCCAGATACAATCTAACAGTTGATTCTTCATTAATTATTGTTCCTGGCAAAGGAGTTTGAGCAAGAATTTTTTCTCCTTCTCCTATCAGTTTAACATTTAAATCTCTATTTCTCAATGCTTCTTCAATATGCTTTGGGTCTCTATCTTTATAGTTTTCTATAGTAATATTCTTTTCTGGTATATTTATATCTGGAAAAGGTTGATTTGCTGTTGATATATCTAAATGTCTTACCAGGTTTTCAGCCAACGAATTAAATACTGGCACAACATTTTCACTGGCATAATAATTTTCATCCTCTAAATCATAGAGAACTATATATATTAATAATTCCGGATTATCTCCTGGGATCAAGCCAACAAAAGAGGTGTCATATCTATCTTCTTCCCCATAGTGCCTTGAAGTACCTGTTTTCCCTCCGACTAAATATCCATCAATACCTGCTGAACTTCCTGTTCCTGTAGCTACAGCATTTATCATTAAATCTATTACTTTATTTGCTGTATCTTCAGAAATAACCTGTCTAATCTTCTTTGGCTCTATAATCTCTTCTTCTGCCTCTTCTTTATTATAAATTCTATCAATAAGTCTTGGTTCATATAAATAACCTCCATTAGCAACTGCAGCTACTGCTGTAGCTAACTGTATTGGAGTCGTAGTTAGACCATGACCAAAAGACATTGTAGCCTGTTCAATATCAGTATATTGTCCTGGAACTAAAATTCCTGAAGCCTCACCAGGAAACTGAACACCAGTCTTATTTCCAAAATTAAAAGATCTTAATCCATCTAAATATTCATCTGAATCTATACTTAATCCCATCTTTACAAAACCAGGATTACTAGAGTTAGCAAAAATATCCCTGAAACTTTGCCAACCATGACCACCCCGTCGCCAACTATGAATTCTTTCTCTACCAACATTAACATGTCCAGGATCACTAAAATAATCATTCATGTCATAATAACCATTTTCTAAAGCAAGAGCTGCAGTAAATATCTTAAAAATTGACCCTGGTTCAAAACTATCCTGTACTGCTTTATTTCTCCAATTATTTTGAGTATATTCACTAAAATAATTAGGGTTAAAATCCGGTTTATTAGCCAGGGCAAGTATTGAACCATCTTCAGGCCGCATTACTACAATCGACCCCCCAGAGATATCATGCCTTTCTTTAGCTCTCTCTAATTCCCTTTCAGCATAATATTGGGTAACCTCATCAATCGTTAAAAAGATATCATTACCTTCCTGAGGAGGAATATAATCCATAATACCATCAGGTATAGATCTACCTACTGCATCCTGCTCCTGAAGTGTTCTCCCTGGAACACCTGTTAATTCATTATTATATGATAATTCAATTCCTTCAAGACCGTAATTATCAATGCCAGCAAAACCAACTACTTGGCCTGCTAAATTGTCTTGAGGATACAACCTTTCATCTTCATAAATATATGAAATGCCTGGTAAATTCAATTCTTCAACTTCTCTATATTGTTCTTCTGTTACTTTTCTTTCTATGTAAACTAGAAAAGAGTCTCTTTTTAACCTTCTTCTTATATTAACTTCATCAATAGACAAAACCCCCGCTAATAGCGAAGCTACATTTGCGGGGTCATTAATTTGTTCTGGGAAAGCAATGACTGTTTTGCTCTTTTTATTAACAGCTAATTCTTTACCATTAAGATCATATATATTGCCTCTATTAGTTTCTAGGCTTAAATCCCTAACTCTTTGATTTAAAGCCATAGAACCATAGTAATCATTTTGTAAGACTTGAATCCAGACAAGTCTCCCGATCAAAATCATTAATAATACTAATAAAAATATAAAAAACAATTTTATTCTTTCTTTAATTATAACATGATATTTGTCCGCCATTTTAATACCACCTATTCTAAAGTAGCAGCCCTAACATTTTGAACTCCATGCCAAAATGATGATAACCAGTCAGATTGATTATTGCTAGCATATTGAATCTCGCTTTCAGCAGGTCCATCTCTTAATGCAAGCCTGGTTACACTTTCTGCCTCAACCATTCCTAAATCTTCTTTAGCAATTCTTTCAATTCGATTTAAAGAAGTTTTGCTTGACAAATCAAGTATCAATTCTCTATTCTCAGACTGCAACTCAGATAAATTATTCTCTAAGACTTCTAATTGATAATTTAAATGAACTAATCTAAGCGACTGGCTAATTATTAAAGTAATTGGCAAAATAATAATTATAAATAAAATTAAAATGGTTATGCCTGCCTTCTTTTTCTGTTTACTGCTTGCGTAATCTTTTTTTCTTGAATAATTAGTTCCTGTACTACTAAATTGGTTTGACATTAATCCAGACCCCCTCCCAAATTTTAAAAGTCAAATACTTTCAGCCACCCTTAACTTCGCAGACCTTGCCCTTCTATTCTTCTCGATCTCCTCATCATCTGCTGTTATCGGACTTCTTGTTATTACCTTCAAAGTCTTCTCCTTTTCACATCTACAGACCGGAATTTCAGGTGGACAGATACATTCTCTAGCTGCATCTCTAAAACTATGTTTAACAAGTCTATCTTCTAATGAATGAAAGGATATTATACAGGCTCTTCCTCCTTTATTTAATATAGAAGGTATCAGCTCTAATATCTTCTCTAATTCGTTTAATTCCTGGTTTGTTTCTATTCTAATAGCCTGAAAAGTTCTTCTGGCAGGATGCCCCCCTGAACTCCTTGCAGATGCTGGAATAGCCATTTTAATGACATCTACTAAATCCTGAGTTGTCTTTATTGGCTTCTTTTTTCTTTCTCTAACAATAAATTCAGCAATCCTGCTGGCCCATCTCTCTTCTCCATATTTATAAATGATGTCATTTAACTTATCAACAGAATAATTGTTAACAATTTTATAAGCAGTTAATTTTTGAGTTTTATCCATTCTCATATCTAATGGAGCTTCTTTATTATAACTAAATCCTCTTTCAGCATCATCCAATTGAGGTGATGAAACACCTAAATCTAAAACTAATCCATCTATACCTGAAATTTCTAATCTTGATAATATATCTTTAATAGCTGTAAAGCTTTCATGAAAAAGTTTAGTCTTGTCTTTAGGCAATAAATCTTTGCAATAATCAATAGCTTTTAAATCTTTATCTGTCCCAATCAAAAGTCCATCCCCACAATTTATTTTATTTGCAATTGCCTTTGAATGTCCTCCACGGCCTAAAGTTCCGTCGAAATAAATACCATCTGGATTTATATTTAAATATTCAATTGTCTTCTCTAATAAAACTGGATTATGCTCTGACATAATATTTCCACCTTATACTAATATTATATACCTAGATCTTCCATTGTAGCAGCAATATCTTCATGTGATTCTTCTGCTTCTATCATAAATTCATCCCATTTTTCTTTAGACCACAATTCTATTCTATTGGCTAAACCGATTATGACTATCTCTTTATTTAAATCTGCATAATCCCTTAAATTTTGAGGAAGACTAATTCTGCCCTGTTTATCAAGATTTGATTGATCAGCACCTGAAAAGAAAAATCTAGTAAAACTCCGGGCATTTTTACTTGTTATAGGAAGTTCTTTTAACTTACTTTCTAAAATCTTCCACTCTTCAATTGGGTATAGAAATAGGCAATTATCTAATCCACGGGTAATTACAAAATCACCATCAAGGGTTTCTCTAAACTTAGCCGGCATTGTAACCCGGCCCTTTTTATCCATATTATGAACAAACTCTCCCATAAACATACCTATTTCACCCCCATATCTACCACTTTGACCCACAATATACCACTCTCATACTAACTTATTCTTCTTCGAGCCAAAAACTCCTTTTTTATTTTGGGGTTTTTTACAAAAAAATTCCCCTTTTTCAAGGGGAATAGTTAAAAAGAACTACTCATTATCAACTTAATCCTCTTTTCTGTTATGCTGTGAGATGTAAAATACCTTCAA
>SLSL01000200.1 GCA_007130465.1 Halanaerobiaceae bacterium
CCTGTTTTAACTACATAATCATAAAAAAGTTCATCTGAGTATTCTCCTTATTTTCTCTTATGGCCACCAATATTACTATTTAAACGTTCTCTAATACTGCCTCTGCCCTGACTCAGGCCATAGTCTAGCTTCTCAGGGCCAAATTTTTCCCGAATCTGATCTCTGGCTCTAGCCAGTTTCATTTGCCTTTCTTTATCCTGAAATAGACTCAATTGAACATTTTCTTCACTTAAAAGATTACTCAACGAGACACTGATTCGCCGAACTGGAGCGCCTGGTCGATACTTTTTCTCAAGTAGCTCCAGAGCCGCTCTCATAATTTCATGTTCTAAATTAGTGGCAGATTCTACAGTCTGCTGGGCCTGAAATCCTTTTATATGAAAATTTCTGCTATAACGAATATAAAGACTGACTGTTCTTCCGGCCAGCCCCAGTTCCCTGGCTCGATAGCCAATATCTTCACTCAAATTAAAAATTACAGTTTTAATCTCATCTAATTTTTGATAATCCCGGTAAAGAGTTGCGCCTCTGCCAATACTTTTCCTTTTATCATCATAAAAACCTCCAGGCCGTCTATTATCAATGCCCCAGGCCTGGCGATAAATTTCAATTCCCACAATCCCTAAACGTCTCTCAAAGAATTTCAGACTTCGCCTGGCAACATCTCCCATTGTATAAATGCCCCATTTATTGAATTTAGCTGCTGTTTTCTTGCCTATACCCCAGACCTCTAAAACTTCAAGGGGCCATAATTTGTCCTTGATATCATCATATCTCCATCTGGCATAGCCAGTCTTTTTACCTTCAATATCCATGGCAACTTTAGAAAGAAACATATTAGGACCAACCCCTATACTAGAGGCGAGGCCATGTTTATAATTAATTTCATCTCGTATTTTTGTAACTATCTTTTCAGTGCCACCATAACGTTCCTTTGTCTTATCCAAATCTAGCCAGCTCTCATCAATAGAATAGATAAAAAGATCATCTGGATGAACATAACTGGTATAGATATCTATTATTTGAAGAGCCCTCTCCATATAAAGTTCCATTCTCGGCTCAATAAGTATTATTTCTGAAATATCAGGAATTTCATAAAGTCGATCGCCAGTTCCCAAATTAAATTTGTTTTTCATAAAGGGAGTGGCTGCTAAAATAACAGAACCTTTCTGGTCCTGGTTGCCAATAACTGCTATTGCTGTTTGAAAGGGATCAACCCCTCTTTCTACTGCTTCAATGCTGGCATAAAAAGATTTAATATCAAAACAGGCTATATCGCCATCAGGCAAAGTAGAATAATCAATTGGAGGTTTTTTTGTCATCTCTGTCCCTCCTTTCCGAACATCTGTATTACTAAGTTTAACATAAAATTATGAGGCTGACAAGATCTGTTCAACTAATTCTAATAGTTAAAAATAGAGCCAGGAGTTATTGGAAGAGGATGGTTCTATTTTTTATTTTAATCCATCAACTCCATATACTTACTTGCAAGTAAAATTAAATATTTAAAACTTTAAAATAAATTTTTAAAGTTTTTTTATTTTTAAGCAGGAATTTATAAATCTATGTTTAATATATATAATATCAGAATTGAATTCCTATTTTCGGAACAGTATTTTTTTAGTATTTTAAATATTATAAATATTATTATGATTGGAGGATTACGATGCCAGATACAAAGACATCAAAAACAACTGAAAAAGTAGCTAAAGTATTTGAAATGTTTTCTATTAATAAACATGAATGGGGTGTCACTGAACTTAGCAGCGAGCTTAATTGGAGCAAAAGTGTAACCCATAGAATCTTAAGCACCCTTGAAAATTCTGGTTTTCTTCAGCAAAACAGAGATACTAGCAAATATCAATTAGGCTATCGCCTGATTGAATTAGGGAGTATTGCCAGGCAAAATATTGAGATTATCGATCTGGCCAGAGAAGAAATGAAGGATTTATCTAAAAAGACTGGAGAAACTGTTCTTTTAGATATCCCAGATGGCATTAAGACCATCTGTATAGATAAAGTAGAAAGTAATGCCAATATTAAATTTACCTGTGGAATTGGCAAGCCTGTTCCTATCTATGCAGGTGCCCTTGGGAAAGCTATTCTGGCTCATTATCCAAAAGAAAAAGTTGAAACAGTAATTAAAACAGGTCTTATAAAACATACTGATAATACAACTGATGATCCAGAAGAATTAAAAGAAGAATTACATGTGATTAAACAGAGAGGGTATTCATTAACAAGGGGAGAATGGAATCCTGGAGCATTAGGTATTGCTTCCCCGATTTTTGATCATCAGGAGAATGTAATAGCTTCGATTGGAGTTTTAGGGCCAGAATACAGAATGGAGAAAAATATCGACACTATAACTGTTCTCTGTCTGCTGGCTGCCAATAATCTTTCTGGCAAACTATAATTTATTTAGGAGGTGGTGCTCAGGAAAAAAGTAGGTTTTATAAAAAAGTAATCAAAAAACATGGGAGGTAATTAAATGTTTAAAAAAACACTAATAATTGTAATCTCACTGGCCTTGCTTTTTGTCGTAGGTTATACACCTGCAGTTAATGCTGATTCAGATGTGCTTGTAATTGGTTCTGCTGCTGAGGCCGTTGGACTTGACCCCCGTCTAGAAACTGACATACCTTCATCTGAACGCTTAAATATTATTATGGAACCTCTAGTAACCTTTGGAGCCAGTATGGATTTAGAGCCTCGTCTGGCCACTGAGTGGGGCTTAAGCGAAGATAGCCTTACAATGACATTCCATTTAAGAGAAGGCGTCCTCTGGCACGATGGCGAGCCTTTTACTGCTGAAGACGTAGTCTATACATTTGAATGGATACTTGATGAGAACAATGCTGCTCCTAACCGGGCTCTTTATGAAGTTATCGATGAGGTAGTTGCTGAAAATGATCATACTGTCCATTTCCACCTAGCTGAGCCAAATGCATTCCTGTTAAACAATATTGCAAGAATGCCAGTTGTTCCTACAGCTCACGGTGATGGTGAAGATTTCAGAACTGATCCAATCGGAACTGGCCCATATAGTTTTGAATCATGGACCAGAGATGATGTTATGCATCTAGTCGCCAATGATGATTACTGGGGAGGCACACCAATTCTTTCTAGAATCGAATTCAGAGCTATTCCTGAAGATTCTTCAAGATTACTAGCCCTTGAAGCTGGAGAAATTGATATGTATCAGGGCGGCGTTGTGCCAGAAGAACTAGCCCGTTTAGAAGGAGACCCAAATGTTACTGTTCAGCGAGTAACAGGTACTGGCCACGTTTATCTTGGCTTTAATACCAGAACAGAACCTCTTGATGACGTAAATGTTAGAAGGGCTATCAGTCATCTAATTAATCGTGCCGGTATTATTGACCGTATTCAGCACGGGATTGGTAGTGTAGCCACAGGTCCAGTTCCTGAGGGATTACCATGGTATAATCCTGATGTTACAACCTATGATTATAACCCACAGAGAGCCCAGGAATTAATTGAAGAAGCAGGTGTAGACCTATCTGGATTGACTCTCGGACTCCATACCAATGAAAACCCGTTAAGAATTAGAATCTCTGAAATTATGCAAAATGAAGCACAGCAGATCGGTTTAGATCTCGATGTAAGTATTGAAGAATGGGGAGCCTTCTGGAGTGGCCTCCAGCAACCAGACCATGAATACGATCTCTTTATCGTAGGCTGGGTTGGTCAGGTTGATGCTGATAGAGCTATGTTCCGCCAGTTCCATACAGATGGTCCATTTAACTTCGGTGGATATTCTGATGCAAGATTAGATGAATTACTTGAAGAAGGTAAACGAGTTCCTTCAGATAGTGAAAGATCAATTGAGATTTATCGGGAAGCTCAGGAAATAGTTGCCAATAATGCTTATTATGGCTTCATTAACTATTATGAAGAAGTCGGGCTTTCAAGACCTGGTGTAGATGGTTATATAGTCCATCCTTATACTGCAAATGCCTGGCAGAATGCTCATACCTTTACAAAAGAATAAATAAATTAAAAAATCAAAATCTGGCCAGGGGTTATGCTTTAGCCTCTGGCCTAAACTTAAGATTTATCCTTCTTAAAAGGAGGCAATTAAATAAATGACAAAATATATTATTAGACGTATTATTCAAATTATACCAGTTATTATCGGTATCTCTATATTAGTATTCTTATTAATACATTTAGCTCCTGGAGATCCAGTTCATTTATTATTAGGAGAAGAAGCTTCTCCAGAAGACTATGAAAGAATCTATGCTCTTTATGGTTTTGACAGACCGTTGTATGTCCAATATTTCGATTGGGCATCAAATGCAGTCAGGGGCGACTTTGGAAGGTCTATCAGGATGGGACAACCAGTAAGCCTTCTTATTTACCATCGCATGGGGGCCACTTTAGAACTGGCATTCTTTTCTGTCTTTATTGCTGTGATTATAGGAATACCTCTTGGAGTATTAGCCGCTGTTAAGCGGCAATCGGTAGTTGATTTTGGTACAATGGTTGGTGCTCTGATTGGAGTTTCTATGCCCAGTTTCTGGCTGGGTCTTGTGCTTTTAGCCTATGTAGCACTGCGAGTTGATTGGCTGCCTATGTTTGGCCGAGGAGAATCGCTGGTTAATGGATTTTATTTATTAGTAACAACTTTTGATGCAGTCCCATTATGGAATGCACTCCGGTATATTCTACTCCCTGGATTATCTTTAGGAGTTATTATGATGGGGATTGTCACCAGACTTACCAGGTCCAGTTTACTTGAATCTTTAGGCATGGATTACATTAGAACTGCCAGGAGTAAAGGTTTAAGCGAAAGAGTTGTTGTTTATAAGCATGCTTTAAGAAACGCGATGCTTCCTGTTATTACAATTGTAGGTATTCAACTTGGTGTCCGTTTTGGTGGAGCAGTAATAACTGAAACTGTCTTTGCCTGGCCTGGAGTTGGTCGATTGATAGTTAACGCAATCTCCCAACGAGATTTCCCAATTGTCCAGGGTGGAGTCTTAATGCTTGCTGTAGTATTTACTTTAATTAATCTGTTAGTCGATTTAAGCTATGCAATTCTAGACCCTAGAATCAGATATGATTGAGAAAGGAGGAGATTAATTTGCTAAGAAAAATTAAGAAGAACAGAAGTGCCATGGTCGGTATCATTCTAATTAGTATATTAATATTAGTTGCAATCTTTGCTGATTATCTTGTGCCAAATGATCCATATGAAATGAACCTCTGGGAAAATAATCGTCCTCCTGAATGGTTTGGTGCTGATTCTCAATATATTCTTGGGACTGATGAAATGGGTAGATGTGTTTTTAGTAGAATAATAATGGGAACAAGAATTTCTCTTTTAATTGCAAGTATAGCTACCTTTACTTCTTTAATTTTAGGAGTTGCTTTTGGAGCTATGGCTGGATACTTAGGCGGTAAAACCGATACTTTTATAATGAGGTTGATGGATGTTATTCTTTCTTTTCCGGCTATTCTATTAGCCATTGCAATTGTTGCTTCATTAGGCCCTGGGGTGGTTAATGCTATGATAGCAATTGCTATTGTTAGAATACCACAGATGGCTAGGATCACAAGGAGTATGGTCATAAGCCTTAAAGAAACTGAATATGTTCAGGCTGCCAGAGCTTTAGGATCATCTCATATCAGGATTGTCTTTAAACATATTTTAATAAACTCCTTTGCTCCAATTTTAGTTGTTGCCAGTTTAGGTTTAGGTACTGCCATAGTTGTTGAAGCTGCCTTGAGCTTTCTTGGTTTAGGCGCCCAACCACCAATGATTAGCTGGGGTAGAACTCTGGCTATGGCCAGACAGTCTATCCGGTCAGCACCTCACCTGAGTTTATATCCAGGTCTGGCAATCGTCTTTACTGTCTTGGGCTTTAACCTA
>SLSL01000163.1 GCA_007130465.1 Halanaerobiaceae bacterium
GCAGCCTATGAAGATGGCGAGAACTGGCTTGATAGTCAGAATAAGTATATAGAAGATAATTATAAGCTTGTAAATAACAGGATTGCTGACATACCAGGAATAGAGATGATAGAATCTGAAGGTACATATTTAGTCTGGCTTGATTTTAGACAGACTGGGTTAACTGATCAGGAATTAGAAGATTTATTATTCCATGAAGCTAAAGTTGGACTTGAGCCTGGTCACTGGTTTGGCAAAGGTGGCAGAGGATTTTTTAGAATGAACCTGGCAACTCAGAGATATAATATCGAAGAGGCTCTGGATAGACTTGAAAATCTCATGACTGAAAGGTTTTCTAATTTGGAGGAAGATATAGATGGCTAATAAGAATATAATAGTTATTGGTGGTGGACCGGCCGGTATGATGGCGGCTCTAACTGCTAAATCTTCTAATACCAGGGTTAGAATTTTAGAGAAGAATAATAATTTTGGAAAGAAACTGCTTTTAACTGGCGATGGCCGCTGTAATCTAACCTCGACCTATGAGCCTGGAGAAATTATCGATAATCATATATTTATGGCTAATAATTTTTTGTATAGTGCTTTATATAGTTTTTCTCCAGCTGATACCTGGCGTTATTTTAATGAGCTTGGAATAGAATTAAAAGAGGAAAGAGGCAGAAGGGTTTATCCAGTATCAAACAGATCTTCTGAGATAAGAGATGCCCTGGTTGAAGAGATGAAACGTTCTGGTATAGAGATCAACACAGGTTATAATGTAAAATCTCTCTGGTTAGATAAAGGTAATTTAAAGGGAGTAATTTTAAATAATGATAAAAAGATTGAAGGCGATAAAGTTATAGTAGCAACTGGAGGAATAACCTATCCAGAGACTGGTTCTGATGGTACCGGTTATAAACTGGCAGCTATGGCAGGCCATGAGATAGTCGGGCCTAATTTAGCCCTGGTACCAATTAAAGTCAGAAATAACTGGACTGAAAAGGTTGCCGGGTTAAAATTGAAAAATGTTGAATTAAAATTATTTTCTCGAGATAAAACTAAACCTTTGTATCACCAACGTGGGGAACTAATAATTGAAAACAAAAAATTAACTGGGGCTTTAGCTTTAGAGGCAAGTTGCTTTATGGAAAAGCCCTATAATAATTATAGGGTGAAGATTGATTTAAAACCTGCATTAACAATGGCTGAACTTGAAGAGAGGCTGGAAAGAGAATTTGATGATATGGGAAAAAAATATTATAAAAATAGCTTGGATAATCTGCTGCCTGCCTGGTTGAGGCCTGTAATTATAAATCTATCATCAATAGGTGCAACTAAAAATGCCAATCAGATTGATGCAAAAGAAAGAAGGCATCTGGCAGGGTTGTTAAAGGAACTGACATTATCTGTAACAGGAACCGGGAGTGAAGATGAAGCAATTATTACTGCCGGTGGAGTATCAGTTGATCAGATAGATCCAGCTAATTTAGAATCAAAATTAATACCAGGGCTTCATTTTGCAGGAGAGGTGCTGGAACCGACTGCTTTTACAGGAGGCCATAATCTCCAGATAGCATTTTCAACAGGTTATCTGGCCGGACTTGAAAAGTAAATTTATTATAAAAAGAAAAATCGCAGGCTTATGCCTGCGACTTAAACTAAATATTATATTCAAAAAAAAATTACTCAGTAATGATTGAACCAGCTTCACTGTTTTCAATAGCTTCACTGATTGTCTGGTTGACAGTTTCCATTACTTTAGAGAAATTTTGCTGAGCTTCAATAAATTCACTGATTTTAGGATTAGACTGCATTTTAGCCTGAAGGTTCTGAATTTCTTTCTGCTGATCTTCACCTAGAGACTGACCATTCATCTGTGCCATCTGAACTCTCTGCTGAGCAGACTGGAATTCTTCCATAAGTTCTTTAGCTTTATCATCTTCAGTGATATTTTTTTCGGCTCTCTTCATTTCTTTAAATTCACTGGAATCAACAATTTCGTCAGCTAATGCTTCTGCTTTTTCAATTAATGCCATTAATACTCACCTCACTCGCTTAATACTGAAACCATAATAACATTAATAATATTTAGTGTCAAATTGATATATTTATTGATAGATTGTATAATAAAATAGTATAGAAAAAGAATTAACTCAAGCAAACGGATGGTGAAAATATGCCAAATCATAAAGATGACTATATAGAACAGCTGGTTGACCACTTTAAGAAAAATGAGACCAGCAAACAGGATTATAAATTAGGGGTTGAATTCGAACATTTTTTAGTTGATAAAGATGATTTAAGTGCAATTTATTACTATGGAAGCAATGGAATTTCAAACTTTTTAAATCAGCTGGCAGGTAAAAACTGGCAGGTATGTAACTTAGGTGATGATCAAAAATTAATCATCTGCCTCAATAAGAATAATGATGAGATAAATTTAGAGCCTGGTGGGCAGATTGAATTTAGCTTTAGTCCTAAAAATTCTATTAAAGAAATAGAAGAGGCCTATAATAATATTCTTGAAGACATGGAACCTATAATTAAAGAGAATAATTATAATTTAATCACTCTAGGTTATCAACCGGTAACTAAGATTAATGAGCTCCAGATATTACCGAAAAATCGTTATCGACTAATGTTCGAACATTTTAAAAAACGGGGCAGCCATGCTCATAATATGATGTTAGGAACAGCATCAACCCAGATAAGCCTTGATTATAGCAGTGAAGAGGATTTTTCTAAGAAATTTGCAATTGCCAGCTGGTTAAGTCCAATAATTTATGCAACCCTGGATAATACTCCTATTTTTGAAGGGAAAAGAACAGATGAGTATGCAGTTAGGGCAAAGATATGGAATGACTGCGATGCTGACCGCTGCGGCATTTTAGATAAATCAATTGAAGGCAATTTTACATATAGAGATTATGCTGAATATATAATTAATTTACCGGCGATAGTTGACCCACAAGGAAGTAATGATAAACCTTTAGAAAATAAATTTGGAGAAGTTTTTACTAAAGAAACTTTAACAGCTGAAGATATCGAGCTTATGCTCTCTTTTTCCTTTACTGATGTTAGATTAAAAGAATATTTAGAGATTAGGATGGCAGATGCATTACCTCTGCCACTTGCGCTGGGCTATCTGGCATTATTAAAAGGACTTTTTTATGATCAGAGCAATTTAGATTATGTATTTAAGCAGGTCCAGAAAACTTCAACTGCTGAAGTAAAAGAAGCTCTATGTAAGATTACAGATAAGGGTTGTAAAAAGACCTATACTGATAATATTATAATGTCTGACTGGCTTGAAATTCTCATTGAGAGAGCATTACAGGGGCTTGGAAGTGAAGATCAAAGCCATCTTATATATTTAAAGGATTATTTAAAAGAATATATGCCTCCAAGAGCTACAGCCGGTAATACTGATAATTTAAAAAATGATCTTGACTATTCTTTAGTCTACTCCTGGGAGTGATATAAAAATGGATATTAAATGTTTAAATAATGCATATTTAGATCTGTTTATGAATAATAAGGATAAGTTTTTAGATGATTTTAAAAATAAATTATGGCCAGCATTAGAAGCCAGTTCTGTTAGGTATAAAGGCAGGCCTGTTCCATTTTTATATCATCCGTTCATGATCAATCAGACTGAGTGGAATAGATTAAAAGAATTGATTGATTGTTTTAATGAAATTTTATCAAAAGTGACTGTCAGGTATCTTGATGATAATGAATTTCGCTCATATTTTCCTTTCTCTGAGGAGATGGAAGAATTTATTTTAGTTGAGCCTGGCTATAGCAGCCTTTATCCTGTGGCCAGATTCGATCTATTCTATTATCAGGATTCAATAAAATTCTGTGAGCTTAATACTGACGGGACTTCGGCAATGAATGAAGTCAGAGGGATTCAGGAGATTGTTGCCAATAGTGAGGCTGTTAAACAATTTAAAAAGGATAATAATCTTGAATTAGAAGGTTTTGAGCTTTTTGATAGTTTAATAGATATAATGCTCGTTAAATATAATGAATTTTTGAGTAATAAATTAAATGAAGATATAGATTTTAATAAAAATAATCCAGTTATTGGCATTGTAGACTTTAGTAAAGATGGTACGATTAGTGAATTTAAAGAGTTTCAGCGCTGGTTTGATAAAAGAGGCCTTTTATCTTATATTATAGACCCAAGAGATGTTGAAAATAGAGACGATGGGCTATATTATAATAACAAAAGGATAGATTTTGTATATAGAAGGGCAACTACAGCTAGATTATTTGATCATTTTGATGAAATTCAGGAGTTTTTGACAGCCTATAAAGACCATAAATTCTGTATGTTTGGAAGTTTCCGATCCCAGATAATCCATAATAAGGCTATCTTCCAGGTTTTAAGCAATAAAGAGTTTGTTAGTTTTCTTGATGAAACTGAACATCGGTTTATAAGTGAGCATATTCCTAGAACAGATCTTTTAATTGAGGAGACTATTGAAGAAGATAATATTAAGTCTAATAAAGATGAATATATCTTAAAGCCAGACGATGGTTTTGCCGGCAAAGGTATTAAGTTAGGAATAGAAACCAGTCAGAGAGATTGGAATGAGTTTGTAGATGAGGCTGCCTGTAAGCCGTATCTCTGTCAGAACTACTGTCAGCCACCGACTAGAAAGATGATATCTATTGACGATGGTAAAGTAGGGATAGATCCATATTATTATCAAATAGGTATATATGTCTTTGATGGTCAGGTCCAGGGCATCTATAATCGAGCCGGTAGAGAAAAAATAATAGGTTCCAGTTATGAATGTTTTACAGTTCCAACCTATATTGTCTCAGAAGGAAAATAATACGATAATTTAAGGAGGGTCATTTAAAATGAGTGTAGCTTTAATCTGCGTTGATCTCCAGAATGACTTTTATGAAGATGGGGCACTGCCAGTTCCAGGAGCAAGCAAAATTAATCCTCCAATCAATAAATTGCTTAAAAAAGATGACTTTAAAACGATTGTGGCTTCTCAGGACTGGCATCCTAAGAAACATGCCAGCTTTGCTTCAAATCATAATAAGGAGCCCTTTACTCCATATAAAGGCGATCTTGAAGGTTTAGGTGAACTCCTCTGGCCAGATCATTGTATCCAGGGAACTGAAGGTGCAGATTTCCATCAGGATATTGATACTGATAATTTTGATTTAATTATTCGGAAAGGTCAGGACCCTGAAGTAGATAGTTATTCGGCCTTTAGAGATAATGACGGTACAGATTTAGGTCTGGCAGCCTATCTAAAAGGTTTAGATATTAAGAAAATAGTTCTGGTCGGGCTGGCCCTGGATGTCTGTGTTTTCTATACTGCTTTAGATGGCATCAAAGCTGGTTTTAATGTTGAACTTATTTTAGAAGCTTCTAAAGGAGTAAATGCAGAAGAAAATGATGTTGAAAATGCTATTGCTAAAATGAAAGAAGAAGCTGTTAAAGTTAAGGAGAGATATATTTGAATAAATTAAGGATTATGGTTTCAACTACTTTTGGAGTTGAGGCTATTGTAAAGAAGGAATTAAGAAAACTAAATTATAATGTTGAGCGAGTAAAAAATGGCAGGATTGAATTTGAAGGAACTGCTGAAGATTTAGCCAGAGTCAACCTTCATCTTCGGGCAGCTGAAAGGGTTTATTTAAAACTGGCTGAATTTACTGCCAGAGATTTTGATGAACTTTATGACCAGGTTAATGAGCTAGAATGGCAGGATTTGATCCCTTATAAGGGCAAATTCCCTGTTACCGGTAAGTCAAGTAAATCTCAACTCCATAATGTTCCGGCCTGTCAATCGATTATTAAGAAATCTATTGTCGATAAATTACAGAGTAAATATGGCCAGGGCCGGCTGCCAGAGA
>SLSL01000054.1 GCA_007130465.1 Halanaerobiaceae bacterium
AAGGTCCTATTATTTACCAAAATATAAGAGCTTCAGGACCTGGTATTGGATTTGATGTTGAAGTAGAAACAGATAGAGGAACTTTTAATATGGAAGATCTTATTTTATCATCAGCTGATGGGTGGGATGTTCAAGATCAAGAAGAAACTATCCAGGATATAGTTTATTCATTCAATCAAAGTCTGCCTATTCTGCCAGTGATTGCTCTTTCTGGAAGGAATCTAACAAGTTCTGGTTTGACAACTGAATGGCCTGATTTTGATGATCCAATTTACCTGAATTCTCCAGGTGATGATAACTTTACAATTATTTCAATACTAAGAGGAGATATTAAGCCGATTCAGTAATTTTATAATTAATGAACCCCTCTTCTGAGGGGTTCATATTAAAATATTAGCAGGAGGTCATGTTGTATATGGATATTCAATTAATGCCTGAGGTTAAAAGAATCATAAATTATAATAATGAAATTAATATAGGTTTTGAGTTAAATATCTTATTAGATAAAGACAATTACTATAATATAAAACCAGCTATTAATTTTTTAAAAACAAAAATTAATGTAAATTATTCAAATGAAATATTGGGAGGCTATAATTTAATTACTAAAAGAATAAGTAATGAAGAATTATTACATAAATCTAATGAACCGATAAATAATAAAGTTATAGAACAATCATATATATTAGATATAAAAAAAGGAGAAACAATTATTTATTATACTGGAGCAGAAGGACTTAATTATGCCTTTTTAACTTTTGGTCAAGTATTGGATCAAAAACTTAATTGGGATTTGAATTCTATGAAAATAATTGATTATCCTTCAGTTGAAAATAGAGGTTTAATGTTGGATGTGTCAAGGGGAAAGGTGCCTAAACTTAAAACCATTTATAAAATTATAGATATTTTATATCTTTATAAAATGAATATTTTTCAAGTATATATTGAAGATGCATATTTCTTTCCTTCTCATCCAAAGATAGGGGAGAAGAAAAGAAGACTAACTGAAGAAGATATAATTAAAATCAATAGATATTGCAAGCAAAGAGCGATTGAATTTCAGCCTAATTTACAAACTTTCTCTCACGCCCATGGTATTTTGAGAATTCCTGAGTATAAGGATTTATCTGAAAATGATGATTTATGGACTATTGCTCCCTTAAAAGATGAGACTTATCAATTACTTGATGATCTGATAAAAAATCTTTTAAAAGGTTTTGAATCAAAAACTATGCATATAAATATGGATGAAGCCTATGACATTGGAACTGGTTATTCTAAAGATATTTGTAATGAAATAGGTAAAGAACAAGTTTATTTAAAGCATTTAGATAAGGTTATAGATATAACAAAGCAATATGGTATAAATAATACTTTAATCTGGAGTGATATGTTTAATAAATACCCAGAATTATTAAAAGAACTGGATGAAAGTATTATTCCTATATATTGGGATTACTCACCTAATGAAGATTATTCAAATATGAAGCATTATGAAGATCTAGAATTTTGGGTCGCTCCTGGAACAAGCAGTTGGAATTCAATTTTCCCTCGTATGAAAAATGCCTTTAGAAATATTAATAACATCATTGATGCAGGATATAAACATGGGACAAATGGTGTGCTCTTAACAGACTGGGGCGACTACGGTCATATGCAATCCATAGGATTAAGTTTTCCAGGATATATTTATGCGGCGGAAAAAAGTTGGTCTTTAAATGAATTAACTTATGATGATTTTTTATCAAGAATGGAGTTTTTTAATTTTTTTACTAAAGATCAGCTAGAATTATTAAGAATACTTGAAACAAGCAATGAAGGACTTACAGATGCTTTTAAGACAAAATCGTTGTATTCTCTATTTGATGATATTATTAAAGGGAAATCAATAAAAGGAGTTCAAGGTATAGATTCATTAGATAAATCTGACTTTATAAAATTATATTCTGTAGGTGTTAAAGGGTTACAAGTAAGTAAAAATTTAGATTCTACAATTTTAAGTAAAGAAATGACACTTTCAGCTATGAAGGTTAAGCTTACTGGTGAAAAGGGTTTGCTTTCAAATGAAATTAGAGAAAGATTTGCCAATAAAACTGTTGATGAAAATTTCATATTAGAAACAATTAACAAAATTAAAATGCTTAGTCAAAAAGTAGAAAAGATAAGAGGGCTTCACTCTGAACTTTGGATGGAAAGGTCTTACTTTGAAGGTTTTGAAAATATATCTTACTTATATTCTAAACTTATTAATCAATTATCTGAATCTGCAATATGGTTAAATGAACAAAGAGAAAATATATTGGGTTCTAAAGAGGTTGACAATGATTTTAGCACTTATATGGCTGCAGATAATTTTACTACTTTATGGTCACAAGATTTTGATAATATTTGGGACATTGCTTATCCATGGAGTTAGTTATTATAGGAGGAAAGCTTAAATGAAATATAAAATAATTCCAGATGTAAAAAGTATTAAATATCTAAAAGAGACTTTTCATTTTAAGAATAAAGTATATCTGTATTCTAGTAATCAAAAGACTTTAAACAAAATCGGTAAATTAATAGATGAAAAATTAAATATTGAATATGAGTATGTATTAAAAGATAATTTGAAATCCAAAATAATAATCTCTAATAGTCCAGACACTGATTTGGAAAACAAAAATACTAAAAATCTAGATAGACCTCAAAGTTATGATTTAAGTATTAGTAAAAACAATATCTATTTGAGTGGGTTTGATGAAACTGGACTGTTTTATGCTTGTTTAACTTTTGAGCAGATATTGAGCCAAATAGAAGATAAACTTATAACTTGCTTGCAAATATTTGATTATCCTAAAATAGAAAATAGAGGATTAATGTTAGATTATTCTAGAGATAAAATCATGAAATTAGAAACTTTAGATGAAATTATTCAAGTTATGAATATAGGTAAATTAAATGTGTTACAGTTATATATAGAAAATACTTATAAATCTGAAAAACATCCTGATATAAATCAAGAAGATAATACTATCGATGCTGGATTTATTAAAGACCTAGAGAAGAAATGTAAAGAGAATCATATAGAATTAATGGCAAATATGCAGTCTTTTGGGCATCAAAATTATACTTTACAGCAAGCAAAATATAGAGAACTTAGTGAATCAGAACTGTTCTGGACATTATCTCCTGCTCTAGATAAAACCTACGATTTTATTAATGACCTATATTCTGAGTATCTACCACATTTTTCAAGTGACTGGCTAAATGTTGGCGCAGATGAAACCTATGATCTTGGAAAAGGGTTATCTAAAGAATGGGCTGAAAAAGAAGGTAAAGGCCGAGTATATTTATATCATATTAAACAATTGATAAGACTAGCTGATAAGTATAATAAAAAAATTATGCTTTTTGGTGATATATTAATAAATTATCCAGATTTAATGGATGAGGTCCCAGAGGATGTAATTTTATTAGATTGGGATTATGACCCCAAAGAAAGTTATGAATCAACCTATAAATTTGGAGAATCTAATAGAGAGTTTTGGGTTTGCCCGGGGACTGGAGCATGGAACAGTATATTTCCAAGAGTAGACTCTGCTAAAATTAATATCCATAATTTAATTAGAGATGGAATTAAAAATGGAACATCAGGAGTATTATTAACTGATTGGGGAGACCATGGTCATTATTCAATGGTTAGTTCTAATTTTTATACTTATATTTATACAGGAGCTTTAAGTTGGGAAGGTCTATCTTTTAAAGAAAATCGGTTCAATAAGTCTTATCAAAGATTAGTTCCAAACGGTGATTTATGGCTTAAGGTAACTAATAAGTTTTGTGAAATTTATAGAATCCCTGGAATATGGTCAAAAAATAGAAGCCAATGTGTTATATCTTTATTTGACGAACCGTTATTTGGAAAGACTTTAATTGGCCCAGATCCAGAGGAACTTAAAGGGCCTTATGATAAACTTCCAGAAAACATTCCATATGTAATGGAGGAGAAAGGTCATCACCTATTAAGACCAATATTTAAAATTACCGATGAACAAATAAATAATATTGAAAATAAGATAAATTTCATCGAAAGAGAAATTAACAAAGTTAAAAGAAGCTTAATGAAGAGGGAATTCATTTATATTATTAAAGCATTTAGAGTTATGATAAAAAAACTAAGACTTGGAAGAAATATTAGAAACCATTTTGAAAATGATTTTCCAGATGTTAATAATATTATTGATTATAAATTACAAACAGAACAGCTTATTAAAGATTACTCAGAATTGATGCTTGAATTTACTGCTATATGGTTTAAAAGGTCAAAACAAGCAAATTTAGATACTAATTTAGGATATTATGCTGATATAATTTCACGTTTAAAGTATTTAGTAAAATGGCTAGATGAGCAGATTGAAAAGACTAATAAGGACATTGAAGTTGATAGATCTTTAGATAGTTATAAAACAAATGACTATAAATCTTTACCAACATATTAAAAACAAACCTTATTAATTTATAAAGTTTTGTTAATCTAGTATTAAAAAATATGATTAAATGATTGAGGTGATTTTAATGTATACAGGAGATACTGCTGATATTAAAAAGATGAATCGGAAAGCTTTATTAGAAATAGTAAGGTACCATGGTCCGATTTCTCAACCGAAGATATATAATATGACGAATATAACACCAACTACTATTTTATCTCTTTTAGAGGAATTAAAAAGTGATAATTTAATTTTTCAACATGACACGTCATATCGCCCAGATGGTATTACTAAAAGTGGGAGGCCTCCTAAATATTTTTCATTAAATAAAAATGGGAAATTTGTGTTGGGTATATCAGTTAGCAATAATATTTGGGAGTATACTGTTGTAAATTTGGCAAATGAAATTTGTTTATCTAAAACTTGTAAAGTTGAAATTAATGATCCTATTAAACAAATTGAAGACTGTAAAAAAGTTATTAAAGAAGTTCTTAAAGAATTTGATATAGATCATATTGGTATTTCAGTTCCAGGAGTTGTTGATGAAGAGAAAGGGATGATTATTGATGGAAATTCAGTATTAAGAGGATTACCATTAAAGTATCTTATTAACAGAGAAATCAAAATACCGGTAGTAGTTGTTCATAATACGTTAGCATTGTCTGTATGTGAGTTTTTAATTGGTGAACATGCTCTTACAGATAATGTTTTATATATTTATATTTCTGAAGGTGTTGGAGCAGGGATGATTTTTAATGGAAAGGCTTATTCTGGAGCAGATAATTATGCTGGTGAATTAGGTAGCACTATTATAAATCCAGGTTCTAATAAGTCAGTAACTTTAAATAGTTTTATTTCTAATAAAGCTGTTGTTAACTTTATGAAAAATAATTTTGATGTTGATGAAGACAAATTAGATATAGATTATGCTTTAAAAATGTTGCCAAAAGATCAAGCCCTTAAAAATTTCGTTAGAAGAGGGGCTGGGTACTTAGGGAAGGTATTATTTAATTTAACTCTTTTATTGAATCCTAATATAATCGTCATATCCGGAAAAATATGCTATTATAATGACTTTATCAATGTTGTTAAAAATAGTTTGAATTCAACTGAATCAGAATTAAAAAGTACTGTAACAAAGAACTTAAGAATTACTGAGTCTTCGTTTAAGAATAAGGAAAATTCAGAAGCTCTAGCAGGAGCAGTTTATGCATTATCAGAGCTAGATGTCTTACCAGACATTAAGATAGAAGATCATTTAAAGCATAGCTCTTTATTAAGCTTATAAAAACCTTGAAATAATTCAAACTAATATTATTTTATTCATTTTATATTAAATAGG
>SLSL01000106.1 GCA_007130465.1 Halanaerobiaceae bacterium
AGGATGCCAGCAACTGACCATTATCTTCATTTTCAACAACACAGACCCGGCAGGCCCCATGCAGTGTCAAATCTGGATGATAGCAGAGTTTAGGAACATCAATCCCCACCTCTTTAGCTGCCTCAAGTATTGTCATATCCGAATCTACTTCAACAGGACTGCCATCTATTTTTAGTTTAACTTTACTCATACTTTTTCGCCTCCATTTTATCATTAATTGCTAGATTCATTTTAACCAACAGCAATCGCGTCTTTTGGACATTTATCAGCACAGACTCCGCATGAAATACAGGCTTCACTATCTATTGTATAAACCTCTTTTGGCTTACCGCTAATTGCATCAACAGGGCAGGCCTTCATGCAGATACCACAGCCTATACAGTCATCTTCTAATACATAATAAGCACCTTTTAAATCTGGGCAGACACCAGCCGGGCATTTCTCATCCTCTATATGGGCAATATATTCATTCTCAAAATATTGCAGAGTACTTAGAACAGGATTAGGAGCAGACTGTCCAAGACCACAGAGAGAAGTATCCCTGATATGCTCTGCTAATTCTCTAAGTAACTTAATATCGCCAGATTTCCCTTCACCTTCAGTAATTCTATTTAATATTTCTAACATCCTTTTCGTACCTTCACGGCAGGGCGTACATTTTCCACAGGATTCACTCTGGGTGAAATTCAAGAAAAATCTTGATACATCTACCATACAGGTATTATCATCCATAACAACCATTCCACCAGAACCCATCATTGCTCCCACTTCCAGCAAAGAATCATAATCTATCGGCAAATCTAAATATTCCTCAGGTATACAACCACCAGAAGGCCCACCGGTCTGAACAGCCTTAAATTTTCTATTTTCCTGGAGGCCGCCACCAATATCAAAAATAACCTCTCTTAAAGTTGTCCCCATTGGCACCTCAACCAGACCAGTATTATTTATCTTACCGGTCAGAGCAAATACCTTTGTCCCGGGACTTCCTTCAGTTCCGTAACTGGAAAATGCTTCTGGCCCTTCCTGAACTATAAATGGTATATTAGCAAATGTTTCCACATTATTAATATTTGTCGGCTTGCCCCATAAACCTTTAACTGCCGGATAGGGCGGCCTCGGAGTAGGCATTCCCCGCTTACCTTCAATTGAAGCCATTAGAGCTGTCTCTTCTCCACAGACAAAAGCTCCAGCACCTTCTTTTATATTTAATTTAAAATTAAAGCCTGAACCAAAGATATCATCACCTAAAAGCCCATATTCCTCAGCATCTTTAATAGCTTTTCTAAGCCTTTTAATAGCTAAAGGATATTCAGCCCTAACATAAACATAGCCCTCATCAGCGCCGATTGCATAACCGGCAATAGCCATACCTTCAATAATCTTATGAGGATCTCCCTCTAAAATACTTCTATCCATAAAGGCACCTGGATCGCCCTCATCAGCATTACAGATAACATACTTCTTATTGCTAACTGATTTGGCGGCAAAAGACCATTTCAAGCCAGTCGGAAACCCGCCGCCGCCACGTCCGCGGAGGCCGGAATCTTTAACCATCTCAATAACCTTGTCCTGATCAAGTTCAGTAAAAGCAATCCCCATGGCCTCATAGCCACCATTAGCAATATATTCGTCAATATTTTCAGGATCAATCCGGCCACAGTTTTTTAGAGCAATCCTCTTCTGCTTCTTATAAAAAGCAATATCACTATAACCAGGAACCTTCTCTTTATCATCATCTACATAAAGAAGACGGTCAACTATTCTCCCCTTTAATAAATGTTCTTCAACAATTTCAGCAACATCATTCTCTTTTAATTCAGAATAAAAGACACCTTCAGGATATACTATAGCAATTGGTCCCCTTTCACAGAAACCATGGCAGCCAGTCTCAACAACTCTGACTTCATTTTCAATTTCATTCTCATGTAATTCATCTATAAAAACATCTTTAATTTCCCTCGCTCCAGATGAAACACAGCCTGTACCTGTACAGACCAATACATGGGAACGGTATATATTCTCCTTGCTCATCGAAATAACCTCCTATTAATTATTATGTCTGGCGATTACATGTTCTGTATCTATCCGATTATTTATTAAATGTTCCACTATTATTTGTCTGGCATTATCCGGTGTAAGATTACCATATGTAATCCTATCTTCACCTGGCTTAACAATATCAAAAATAGGTTCTTCTTCGCACATTCCAATACAGCCAGTCTGAACAATTTTTACATTAAGGTCCCTCTTATTAATCTCATCAGAAACAGCCTGCAAGATATCTCTGGCACCTGCAGCTATTCCACAGGTTCCCATTCCGATAATAACCTTAGCAATCTCCTTATCGTCCCTGGCAGTCATATCTTTTTCCAGCCGCTTCCGCATATCTCTTAACTCCTGTAATGATTTCATTTAAATTTCACCTCTTAATTTTCTAAAATTTGTTTTAAGCTCATCTCCAATAAATTGCAAAACCTCATTATTATCAAGTGGAATTTCTCCTAATTCCTCTCTATATTCAGTAGTCTTAAATTTATAAACCTCGTCATCATATGAATGATAAAAATAAATATCCTGGTCAGAATTCAAAGTTATTAAACTAATTATCGATTCAGGAATATCTCCTAAAGGTGGCCTATCAATATGATCATATTCAAAAACTGCTGCCAGAACTGTCCCAACCCCGGACCAGGAAAAAATCTCTAAGAACCCTCCAGATAACTCTGCATTATATTTTATCAAAGGTATACCTAAACCAACCTTTTTATTTCTCCCAGTATAAAAGGGGTCTGATACTGATTTTAGTTCAGTCACTCCCATCCCCTGGCCATTATCAGCCATTACCAGTACCAACTGATTTTTTACAGTATCCTCTTTTATTCTTAAGATTAACTTATCAGCTCCAGCCAGAAAAGAATTCTCAGCCAGGTCTAATATATGCAGCGATAAATCCTTCATAATTACCTGTACTTATTAAGCACTTCTCTAGTGCTCTCAGCATTCAAACGACCATGGGTATTATCATTAACCATAATCACAGGTGCCAGCCCACAGGCCCCAATACAGGCAACTGTCTCTAGAGTAAATTTCAAATCTTCAGTAGTTCCCCCATTATCAATACCTAGTTCCTCCCTGAATACATCGAGCACCTCGCCGGCACCTCTAACATGACAGGCTGTACCAGTACAGACCCTGATAATATTCTCGCCTCTCGGCTCTAAATGAAACTGGGTATAAAAAGTTACAACGCCATAAACCTGACTTAAAGACAGATCAAGACTTACAGCAATCTCTTTTAAAACTTCTTCAGGCAGATAACCATACTCTTCCTGGGCCTGCTGCAAAACAGGAATCAAATTCTTTTCATCAACCTCATAATTTTTCATAATCCTATAAAGAGGCTCCAGATACTTATTTACTTTTTCAGCTTGTTGACATGCACAGGTCATAAAAAAACCCTCCTTGTATTATATTATAATTGTTAATTCTTATAATTAAACAGCTCTACCTTAATATTAAAGCCTCCAGAATATCCCTGCCTGTATAGTTTTCTGGCAGATCAATCCTGGCAACCTTTTTTATGCTATCTATAAAATGGCTATCAGAACTCTTTATAAATCTCACATCATCAACTAAATTAAATCTAGACTTTAAATCTACCAGTTCTTCATCTAAAGTATATTCTAAAACCTTAAATTCAGGCTTCTCTGGAATAAAACCTAACGTCTTAATTAAGCCCTGACTCCTAAAAACATGGGCTGGAATTATAATCCCTCCAGCTTCATTAACCAACCTGCCAACCTCAGTAATCCCAAGGCTTACAGCAGCCGGCAAAAAGTAATCAACCACTCCTGAAAATTCATCGTTTTTATCAACAGTTATCTGGTAACCAACCCTCTCAGGATTATATTGCCTTTTAAATAATTTCTGATCAAGCTTAGCAGCCACCAGTTCTGCAGCTCCAGCTTCTGCAAAAAATCCCAGCAGATGAATATCTTCAGAGGTAGTTATCTCAACCCCAGGCAGCAATCTTATCCCGAACCTTTCTGCCTGATACTCGGCAGCTCTCAAATTGGCAGCAGAATTATGATCAGTAATCCCGACAATCTCTATACCTTCAGCAGCAGCCCTGGCCATAATCTTTGCAGGAGTCATCTCCAGCTCAGCACAGGGAGATAAAACAGTATGATTATGGAGAGAAATCTCTACTAATCCCAATTTAACTCAGCCCTCAATTCCGGCCAAGGTAATGTAAATCAACCGCCAGCTCAAAGGCAGGTTTATTAGATTTCAATAAAGTAATCCCCTTATCCTTTGCCCTTTCAATTGTATCCTGATCAGGCTGATTGCCCTCAACAACAACAACTGCAGCCACATCAGTCAAATCAGCCACAGCCAGAATATTTAAATGGCCTTGAACAGTCAGCCAGATATCACCACTGCTGGCTGAAGCAATTACATTACTTAAAAGATCACAGATATAAATACCCTCTATCTTTTTATTGGACTCACCGGTAACTAACTCCAGATCCAGTTCCTCAACAGCCCTATTTAAATCTGTCTCAACAAATGAATTATTTTTCATCATCAGCATCCTCCTTCTCATCCTGGCCTATAGCTTCTTTGGCATCCCGCCCCATAGCAGGGGGCAGGGTTCCAACCAGTTCTGACATCCTATTGGCCAGCATTTCAACTTCCTGTCTTAACATAAAGATACAATCAACTCTTTCTGCATAGCCATCAACTATATCTTCAGCCAGGGTAGCACAGTCTGGCGCTCCACAGGCTGCACAATCAAGCCCTGGCAACTCATCCTTCTCAGCTTCTAAAGCCTGCCATCGGGCCAGGGCAGTTTCAAAGCTGCCGGCCTTATCTTTATCAGGCATAATCTCTGGCTGCTCAAAACTCTCAATATAATTTACATCTGTCGCCTTCTCATCAGCCCCATTATCTCCAATCTCTTCATACTCCTGGCTGATTGCCTTCTCTAAATTAACTATCCCCTGAAAAGGATTAATTATATTCAAAACCCCTCCCAGACAGCCGCCTGGACAGGCAGTCATCTCTAAATAATCAATCCCTCGAAGATTATCATTTTCTAAATCATCAAGGACCAGCTTAATTCTCTCTAACCCATCTACTTTTATAATCTTTCCGCCATTATCTTTATCAAGATTCTCCTCTTCTCCTCCAGCTCGACCCCAGGCCAGTGCTGAAATAAAAGGAAATCCCTTCTCTATCTCATCTAAATAACTCTGCACTTCTAGATTTCCCCCATTAGAATCAGCTTTCAAAATAGGATTATAAATATCATCAATCCCAATTGCACCAGAAAGAAAACTATTTTTCTTCCCTGGAGGATAATAGACAGCAGTATGTTTGGCCGGACAGGGTGTTATAAAATAAAAGTCAAAATCTTGATCAGAAAATTTATTCTTTAATGCTTCATTTATCAGCTTAACTGTTATCTCAAGAGGGCTGTCATATTTAACAACCAGGTCTAATAATTCTGGATAAAGCAATCTAATATATCTAACGACTACCGGACAGGCCGAGGAAATTAAAGGTTCTCCTGACTCCTTATTATTTAAGATATTTTTCAGCCAGGCCGAATAAACCGTTGCCCCTATCGAAACATTCACAGCCCCGGCAAAACCTAAACTGATTAACTTCTGTTTAATTTTACTCAAATTATATTCAGGAGGTAACTGGGCATAAAAGCTCGGCGGTATTAAAGCTATATTATCTTCCCTGGCTAAAGCTTCTTCTAAATCTGTAGTCAGGGCTTCTTTAGCATGATACTCGCA
>SLSL01000164.1 GCA_007130465.1 Halanaerobiaceae bacterium
AGGGGTGATTTAATGCAATATTTGTATGTGATCATGGTTATCATGCTTGTCATTTCCTTCTTATTCGATCGGGAGAAGACCTGGAAGTCGATTATCCGAGGGAAAAATAAGCTGGTTAAAATATTGCCTGGCTATCTGAAGTTGCTGGTTATCCTGTCAATTGTGCTGTTGTTTTCAGAAGACTTTATCGTTCAGTATTTAGGAACGGAAAATATTTTAGTCGGGAGTGTAATCGGTCTGGTTATAGGCTCGATCACCATGATGCCTGGTTTTATTGCCTACCCTTTGGCCGGTATTTTACTTGCCCGGGGTGTAAGTTATATGGTGGTTGCATCTTTTATCATCTCTTTGAAAATGGTTGGAATAGTTACTTACCCGCTGGAGAAGGAATATATGGGGGCCAGGGCCACAATTTATAGAAACCTGGCTAGTTTAATAATTGCAGCTATCCTCACTGTTTTAATTGGCCTTTACTATGGCGAGGTGTTATTATAATGAATGATGATAATAGATTAGACTATGGAATTTTTATTGGCTTTATGATCTTTTTGTTGATATCCCGTTTAGTCAGGTTCGATTTAGGAATTTCTATGGGAGAAAACTTCTATATTTTTGCCCGGGACATGGTTTTAATCTTACCTCCGGCTTTCGTAATAATTGGTCTATTTGAGATCTGGGTTGATCGGGAGACAATAGAAAGCCACTTTGGTTCAGCTTCAGGTATTCAGCGTTATCTTTACGCTATTTTACTGGCGGCAACAACTGTTGGCGGAACCTTTGTTGCTTTTCCTGTAGCCAACTCTCTATATCATAAAGGAGCCGATTATAGTTCGATTTTCACCTATATAACTTCTGCTTCCTTAGTGATGATTCCAATGAGTATAATGGAAGCCTCAATAATCGGTCTGGAGTTTACTGCGCTGCGAATCGGTCTTTCGCTACCCCTTGTGGTTATCAGTTCGATCATCTTAAATAGAATGTTTGCCCGCATAGATTATGAACTTCCGTCTGATGTTTAATTTAAATCATTTATACTCAAAATTATAAACCAGGAGGTTGATTAATATGGCAGGTGAAATTGGCAGAATTAAATCAGGAAAACTTTTAAAGATCACCAGAGATGAAACTGGTAACTATCTACTGGAAATCGGCGGAGAAGTTGAAAAGAAATTTTCTGACCAGGCAGAAGCTGAAAAAGAGGCAAGAGTCATAATGTTAAAGAGCTGGCTGCCAGAAGCAGCAGAAGAGAATATTAGAGGAATGCTAAATTCTTACCTGGCAGTAGAATATAATTTCATGGTAGAATGGTGTGAGCGGCAGGCCCAGGAAAAGCCTGACTGTGACTGTGGCTGCTGGGGCTATCCTATGGAGATGGGAACTTACTGGACCTGGGATAAGAAAAAGTTTATGGGCTGCCCGAAATGCGGAGAAGAAATTTAAGATATAGAGAAGCTCGCCCTGCAGAGGGGGCGAGCTTCTTAACGGTTAGTCACATTAATATTAAAAGAACTCTATCAATTGCAGAAATAGTTAAATTAAGATTGAAGTAAATAATTAGCGAATATATATTATCATATAAATTGGAGGAGTTAATTTGAAGAAATTAAGACCTGTATTATTGTTTCTTATAGGATCATTTGTAATTCTGCTGGTGTTATCACTTTTCTACTGGAATTTTTATCAGAATAATCCAGAAGAAATTCAACATACAAGGTTAGAAGAATGGTCACAGCCAGTTAATATTGCAAATAATATTTCAACATCAAACTATAGCACCTTATTTACTGATAAAATATATAATCTCTTTACAATTGAAGATGATAATGACCAGCGAACTATCAAGCAGACAAAATTTGATGATAACGGAGAAATCCAGGAAGCAACCGAGATAGTAAGTTCAGCCCAGCTCGGTTCCCTTAAAACGATATCCTATTTAGAAGATGATTATCTTTTGTATTTTGCTGGAACAAGTTCAAGTAATCAAAATCTTATCGCAAAAAACCTTAATGAACCTGAAAATCCAATTACCCTAAGAGAAAACATTAGATTTCCAGGCAGTTTAACTGCCATCGAGGCTGATAATCATCTGATTCTGACCTATATTGAAAGAGACCAGGAATTAGGTCAAAACGTATTAACAACCAAAGCCTATGATGAAATTAATGGAGAAGAAATTTTTAACAATACTCATACCTTTGAACATGGAGCCTTTTTCCCAAAACTAACCACAATCGGAGATGAAATATTATTGGCCTGGCATGAAAGAAATCCTGACACACTATTTATTTCAGGTCAACAGGATAGTTTTAATCGTTATGTGCTAAATGTTGGCCAATTAAATATAGAGACAGGAGAACTAGAAAAAAGAGCAGAGCTTGGAGAAGCCTCTGGCAATAATGCCAATATTGATACCGCTGTTCAAAATGAAAAATTATGGATCTCCTGGGCAAAATATGATAGAGATATCGATGGCCAGATTGTAAATACAGGCTATTTAGATGAAGGAGAAGAATTTCAGAACCATTCCAGTATTTTAGGCTTTAATCCATCAATTTCAATTAATGATGAAAAGATAATAGTCAATTCCCAGGAACTTGAAATCAGAGGCCAGGCCGGACTATTTATAAATAGATTAACTGATGAGACAGATTCTAGTAATCAGAGAATCTTTCCTGCCTTTAATTTTAGCAGTAACTCTAAGATTATTGATTATGAAAATGAGCAACATTTATTCTGGACAGAACCTACCTCCCCTGGAGCAGATATATATTATTCAAATACAATTGACGCAGAAGAGATTGGAATCACTGAACTGATAGGACTTAGCGCAATCGAATCTCCAATAGAACTAATATCAAGCTTATCAATCTATTTTTTCTATCCTATTGCCGGTTTTACAATGGGTATGGCAAATATCCTTGCTCCAGTATTAATAGTAATGTTGATTATTTATCTATTAAGCAAGAAATTCTCTGGATTCAATAACTTAACAAACGACAATCCTATTATTTCCTTTGCCAGTATAATTGCAGGTATTATTGGATTCAACTTATTTATTCAGGGCGATCTGCAATATATATTCTTTTTAAATCAGCCACCAACTAGTCAGGTTCCTATTATAATAGGAGTCGTAACAGCAATTACCCTGGGTTTCATTTATTTTCTTGATTACGAGAAAGATCACTCACTATATATCGGTATAGGCTCAGCCCTACTATGGTTTTACTGGCTTTACCAGGCAGCTTTAGTCTATGACCTTCATAGCTTCTTAACCTAATCCAAAACCAAACCTGAACCAAACCCGGGATAGTATCTCTAAACTTTTAAAAAAATATTTAAAAAGTTGATTTAAACCAGACAGATTTCAGCCACCTTGCATTTATAGTGGCAACCTGTCTGGTATTTTATTATCATTTATAAATAGATAATACCATTATTTACTTTTATATTTCCATATTCAAAAACTAACAGAACTTATTTTATGATTAATTTGTCTAATATTATTGCATAAGATATAATATAGATATAAATACATAATAATTAAGCTTATAGTAATAACTTAAAGGTGTGTCTACTTATGAATGAATCAAAATTAAGTGAGAATATTTGGCAGTATGTTGTAGAATTTCTAACTAATACAACTTTCATAACTACCCTTGATGAATATGGTTATACTATTTTAAATGAGATCAGAAGCTATATTCCATATGATGCTGCCCATTTAATTTCCTATGATAATAATCAGATTATGGATTTTAAAAAAATAAATATCTCAGATAAAACAATAGAAAATTATAATGACTACTATCAGCAAAAGGATATAATTAGAGAAAGGTTTTTTAACGAAAAAAGCGCTTCAAAGAGCAGTCTTATCATTGATTATCGTGAATGGAGTAGAACAGAATTCTTCAATGATTTTTTATTACCTAATCAATTTTATTATCTCTGCGGCATAGATATCCATCATAATAATAAGCTGTTAGCGACCCTTACATTAATTAGAAGTAGAAATAGTAGAGACTTTAAAACTGTTGACTTATTATTTTTAAATAGGATATCAACCTGTATAGGAAATCATATATATTTATTAAAGGAATTCAACCAGAATGCAACTCAGGCTATATCTTTTAAAGAATTACAAAAAGAAAGAATTCGAAATCTAGAATTAACACCTAGAGAAATAGAAATAGCCCGTCTGGTTAAATCTGGAATGACAAATAAAGAAATAAGCAATCGACTTTTCATATCAAAAAATACAGTAAAAAAACATCTCCAAAATATTTATAATAAATGTGATGTTTCCAATAAAGTCTCACTTGTATCAAAACTTCATCAGATAAATTAGTCTGATAATACTATAATAATAATTAAATAGAAATTTATTTGATAAATTAAAACTTGATTAGTTTTTAATAGCAGATTCAGATAATCAGTATCTTAAAATGAGGAAAACATAATTTGTAATAAATTTTTATTTAAAATAAAAAGGAACTCAAGGATAAATCTAGAATTATAAGTTAAGAAATGAATAAAAATTAAGTCAATTATAGCAAAGCAAAGAAAATTAAAAGGAGGTTTTTTTAATGAGTGAAGAAAAGAAATGTCCAGTAACAGGAGCATCAAGCAGTTCAGCTAAACCAGGTCCATCAAATCGGGAATGGTGGCCAGGCAAGTTAAATCTTGATATTCTTCATCAACATAGCCAGAAATCTAATCCAATGGATTCAGACTTTGATTATGCCGAAGAATTCAAGAAGCTTGATTTACAAGCAGTTAAAGAAGACCTATATGAACTAATGACAGATTCTAAAGACTGGTGGCCAGCTGACTGGGGTCATTATGGCGGCCTATTTATTAGGATGGCCTGGCATAGTGCAGGAACTTACCGTCTATTTGATGGCCGTGGTGGCGGCGGATCTGGAAATCAACGGTTTGCTCCCCTCAATAGCTGGCCTGATAATATTAACTTAGATAAGGCAAGAAGACTGCTCTGGCCAATCAAAAAGAAGTATGGCCGGAAAATATCCTGGGCCGATCTCTTAATTCTGGCAGGCGACTGTGCCCTGGAATCAATGGGTTTTGAAACCATCGGTTTTGGTGGCGGCCGGGAAGATATCTGGGAACCAGAAAAAGATGCCTATTGGGGCAAAGAAGATGAATGGATGGGTAGAGAAAGATTTGATGAAGATGAAGAACTAGAAAAGCCCCTTGCTGCCACCCAGATGGGTCTAATCTATGTTAACCCAGAAGGGCCTGATGGCAATCCAGATCCTGAAGCTTCAGCTAAAAATGTTAGAGAAACCTTTGAGCGGATGGGCATGAATGATGAAGAGACAGTTGCATTAATCGCAGGTGGCCACACCTTCGGAAAATGCCATGGTGCCGGCGACCCAGAATTAGTGGGGCCAGAACCAGAGGCTGCCCCTCTAGAAGAACAGGGCCTCGGCTGGAAGAATGAATATAAGACAGGTAAGGGAGAGCATACAACCTCCAGTGGAATAGAAGGTGCCTGGAGTCCAGAACCAATTAAATGGAATCATGGCTATTTTAGAGTCTTATTAGAATATGAATATGAGTTAGTTAAAAGTCCAGCAGGAGCAAACCAGTGGCTTGCCAAGGATGTCAAGGAAGAGGATATGATAGAAGCTGCCCATAATCCTGACAAGAAGTTTCGGCCAATGATGACTACAGCAGACTTATCCCTAAAAAATGATCCGGTTTATGAAGAGATAGCCTGGAGATTTTATAAAAATCCAGA
>SLSL01000087.1 GCA_007130465.1 Halanaerobiaceae bacterium
GCACCTCTAAGAGACTGGGGCTTTACAACAAGAGAAACAGAAATAGAATATGCAAAAAAACATAATATCCCGGTCAAAGCTACAAGTTCATCACCTTATAGTATAGATGAAAACATCTGGGGAATAAGTGTTGAATGTGGCCAGCTAGAAGACCCCTGGTTAGAACCCCCTGCTGATGCCTATCAGTGGACAAAAGATATTGAAGACACCCCTGATAAAGCCATCTATCTAACTTTAGGCTTTGAATCTGGAGTGCCAGTAAGCCTAAATGGCCAGGCATTAAAACCCCTTGAACTGGTTCAGAAGCTTAATAATATTGGCGCAAATTATGGTATTGGTAGAATTGATATGGTTGAAAATAGACTGGTTGGCATCAAATCAAGAGAAATCTATGAAGCTCCTGCGGCCTCAATCCTTTTGCAGGCCCACCAGGATTTATCAGCACTGGTTCTCCAGAGAGAAACTATGCATTTTAAAGAAACATTAATGCCTAAATATAGTGAGACAGTCTATTATGGCCTCTGGTTCTCTGAATTAAGACAGGCTATGCAGGCATTTTTCAATAGCTTTAAAGATAAAATAAATGGCGAAGTTAAGATTAAATTATATAAGGGCCAGGCCAAAGTTGTTGGCAGAAAATCCAGTAACTCACTTTATGATAATGGCCTTGCTACCTATGATAAAGCCGATAGTTTCGATCATGATGCAGCCGCCGGCTTTATTAAGCTCTGGTCACTCCCATTAAAGACTGCTGGCCAGGCCAAAAAATCTACTAAAGATACAGAGGAAAATATAAATAAGAGGCAGATAATATGAAACTCTGGGGGGGAAACTTTAAATCAGATTCAAATAACAAATTAAATAGCTTTAATTCTTCACTGCCCATTGATATTAAATTGTATAAATATGATATAACAGGCAGCAGAGCCCATGTTAAGATGCTGGCAGCCCAGGATATAATATCTGAAAAAGATAAAGACTTAATTTTAGATGGTCTCACAATAGTTGAAAATAAAATTGAGCAGGCCATTAAAAATGGTGATTATCTAAATTATGATGCCGAAGATATTCATAGTTTAGTTGAAGAATTATTAACTGAGGAAATAGGTCCTATTGCAGGAAAAATGCATACTGGCAGAAGTAGAAATGACCAGGTTGCCCTTGATATTAAACTCTATTTAAAAGACAAGATAAATAATATTCAGGATTTATTAAAAACTGCAATCATCACCCTGGCTGAAATCGCCGAAAATGAAACTGAAACTCTAATGCCTGGATATACTCATCTCCAGGCCGCTCAGCCTATAACCTTAGGCCATCATCTTCTGGCCTATGCCTGGAAACTAAAACGGGATTATGATAAATTAGCAGATACTTATAATAGGCATAACTTATCTCCTCTCGGAGCAGGGGCCCTTGCCGGAAGCAGCTTCCCCCTGGATAGAGAGATGGTGGCAGATGAGTTAAACTTTGCTGGTATTACTGAGAACTCACTGGATACTGTTAGTGATAGGGATTTCATTCTAGATTTTCATAGCTCAGCAGTTAATATAATTATCCATCTCAGCAGCCTTGCCGAAGAGATAATAACCTGGAACAGTCCTAATTACAACTTCATCGAAATTAGCGATGCCATGTCGACTGGCAGCAGCATTATGCCTCAGAAGAAAAACCCTGATGTTGCCGAGTTAATCAGAGGAAAATCTGGCAGAATCTTAGGCAACCATACAGCCCTGGCTACCTCTTTAAAAGGCCTGCCCCTGGCCTATAATAAAGATTTACAGGAAGATAAAGAAGGTTTATTTGATACTGTTGATAACTTATTTGAAATTCTTAATATTCTTCCTGACTTTTTAAAATCAATCTCTTTTAATAGAGATAAACTTGAAAAAGCAACTTATAATGGTTATTTAAATGCTACTGAACTTGCTGATTATTTAGCCAAGAAGGGCCTGCCTTTCAGATTGGCCCATCAGGTTTCTGGCAGAACAGTAAATTATGCCTTAGAAAATAACATTCAGCTATTTGAAATAGAAATAGAAAAGTTTCAAGAAATTCTGGATAAAGTTATAAAATCCAGCCAGGCTAATAATTTAAAGATTATTATTGATAATGAACTATATAGTTGGCTAGATCTCAAGAATGCTGTTAAAAAAAGAAAGCTCCCTGGAGGCCCGGCTCCTGAGCAGGTCAAAAAACAGATTATTAATTTACAAAATTTATTTAAGTAATTAATATCATTAAGAGCTATTCTCTTGCCATTTACAAAAAAATAAGGTATAATTAAGACAGTAAATGTGATAGTTTTGTGAATATATTTTGATAAAACTTCACAAAAAGAGAGGTGGCTCTATGTTAAAATATCTAACTGCTGTACCTTTAGTAATAGTACTCATATTTATTGGGACCTTTGCAACCCCATTAATTTCAATAGACCACTTATTGCCGACTGAAACAAGATTAGCAGCAGACCCATTAAATCCAATTAATTATAGACTTAATTTAGATTTAGAAACTACAAGCTTTGATAAACAGGGCTACAATATGTGTTCAGGTTATGCAGCTGCATTTATTCGTAGATATTATGGCCAGCCTGCCTCAGGAACTCAGATTTATCGAGAAATTGCGTATAGACTTCCATTTGATATAGGAGTACCGCCTCATAGATTAATATCCCATTTTAGAGATAATAATTTAAATGCTTCTGCCAGAACTGGTGGATTAGATGAACTAAAATATTTTTCTTCTCAAGAAATCCCTGTCATTGTATTAGTAGGCGAAGGCTTAAAATGGCAGCATTATATGGTCCTAGTCGGTTATAGTGAAGAAGATAATGAAATGTATTTCTATGACCCTGAATCAGGTCCATCTATGGTCGTCCGTGAAAAACCTGGAAACAAAACTCTATCAACTGATAGCTTTTTAAATATCTGGGAGAATAGACTTCCATTATTTTCACAGCTATTTATCACAGTAGAAGAAATCCAGGCAGAACAATCAGCATAATAAGTTCAAGCCCCTTAACCGGGGCTTTTTAAAATATAAAAATACCTGCCAGACCTATTAGTAAAATTACCAGCCCAGGATGTAAATTAGTAAATAATAATATAATAAATACTAAACCAGCAATCAAAAGTCCTGTAATATTCCAGGACAATGCCATTGAAGACGTATACAAGAAGTAAGCTATTAAACCGGCTGTAGCAAAGCCAACTGCCTTTAAAAATGATGCAAAGTGAGGTGAATCCTGCAATTGTGTCATCAGTGAAATCAAAAGGATTATAATTATTGCCGGAGGTAAAATAACTCCAAGATTAGCAACTATCATCCCAGGAATTCCAGCAACTCTGTAACCTGTTAAGGTGGCAAATTTAATCGAAATTGCCCCGGGAATACCCTGAACTATTCCAGTGAATTCTACAAACTCATCTCCTGTCATCCACTGATAATTATTAACCACTTCTGCTTCTATTAATGGATATAATACATACCCTCCACCAATACTTAATGCTCCTACTCTAAAAAAAGCAACAAAAAGATTAATTAATACCAATTATATCACCTAAAACTTTACTGCAGTACCATAGGCTACAATTTCTGCGGCACCAGACGTAATAGTTGAAGTAGCAAATCGGACACCGATTATTGCATCTGCTCCTAGATCTTCTGCATCGGCTTTCATCTCTTCTAGAGCCTGATCTCTGGCCTCTTTAAGTAAATCAGAATATTCCCTTACATCTCCACCAAAGATTTTTCTAATAGCAGCTGTAATATCTTTGCCAAGATGCACTGCTTTCATTTCACTGCCTCTAACTAACCCTAAAGTTTCATAATCTCTCTTTAAATCAGTCGTTGATAATAACATTAAATCCCCTCCTATTTACTTGTAAATATTGATTATCCTGTTACAATATAATTATAGCATTAAACCTTTATAAAACAAATATATTCTTGAAAGGATAGATTTTATGTTTAATTTTAGATTATTAAATAAAATAATATTAACCTTACTTGCAATTTTTCTTATAACCTCACCAGTCCTGGCAAATGATATTTCATTTAGCACACAGGAGCCTAAAATTGGTAGCTTAATAACTGTTAAAACTCACAGTGACCTGATTAACGGTGAGATCATGATAAATAATAATAGTTTTCCAATTAGATCTGATAATAATCAGGGTATTGGAATTATCCCAATTTCTTACTGGTGGTCACCAGGTGAATATACTGCTACCATTGTTGATAATCAGGGCAGAACCTGGATTAAAGAAAATATCAGAATAAAAGATGCTGATTTCGATAAAAGTTACTTAACTATTGATGATGAGCAGGAAGAAATAGTCAGGCCAACAGATCCTGAAAGACAGGCCAGAAGAGCCCGTGATCAGGAGATGGTTCAGGCAGCTAGAGCAGAGAGCCATCCAGACCGGCTCTGGACTGAAAGTTTTATCTGGCCACTAGAGGGCCGCTTAACAACAGATTTTGGTGCAACCAGGTATCATAATAATGAGCTGGCCAATAGACATAATGGTATAGATATAGCTGCACCTACAGGCACACCAGTTATGGCCAGCAATACTGGTCAGGTTACCCTGGCTGCTGATTTACTTGCCACCGGTAAGACAATAATAATCGATCATGGCTGGAATATCTACTCATCATATTTGCATTTAAATGAATTATTTGTTGAAAAAGGTGACTCTGTTACACAGGGTGATAAGATAGGAGCTGTTGGTTCTACAGGATTCTCCACAGGCCCTCATCTTCACTGGTCAATCTCGTATAATCGTATATTTTTAGATCCCCGTGATTTTGTTGATTTAGAGTTATAATTAAAGTTTTAGACTAAAAACTATAGATAAATAAAAGACAAGGCCCTGGCTATTGAGTCCAGGGCCTTTATCAATTTAAATTATCTCTTCTAATAATCTTTTATCATTTTCTATTCAACCAGATAGATTTATTCAAAACTCCAGAGATTAATATGGGAAATTGGATTTCTAAAATCATTAAATAAATCTTCAGGAATATGGAGCTGATCATTATAAGCTAAACCATCAATCGGCCAGTATAATGGGTAAGATGGTACATCTTCCATTGCCACTTCCTGAACCTCTCTGAATAACTCCCAGCGTCTCTCTGTATCAGTCTCAACTCTAATCTGACTAATTAATTCATCAACCTCTTCATTATGATAAACCCCAAAGATAGGATTCCAACTGGATTCTGAATACCAGTTCTCAATAAAACTAAATGGATCAGGTGCTGTAGCTGACCATCTTTCTCTAAAAATCGGAGCTTCACCTTCACCGGTGGCATCTAAATAGGTACCCCATTCAAGGGTTACAACTTCGGCCTGAATTCCGACATCAGCTAACTGCTGCTGAATCTGCTCAGATTCCATTACTCTCTCCCGATAGCCTGATGGAGCATAAATAGCAGTTTCAAATCCATCTGGATAACCGGCTTCCTCTAATAATTCTCTGGCTCTATCAGGATTATACTCATAGGCATTAGCATCAGGTGCAGAGGCTGCATGGAATCCTGGAACTCTTCCAACTGCTGGAACTGCTAAATCCCCACGAGTTAAAGCAATTAATTCTTCTCTATTAATTGCATAGGCAACAGCCTGTCTCAATCTCTTATCAGAGAAGATAGAATCATCTCTTTTATTAAAGACAATTCTATGGTCCTGGAATATTTCAAAAGAACCGAACTTTAGCTCTGCACCAGGATTATTTTTCAAACTATTATACTCATCAGCAGGCAGTTCAGCAATAAAGTCAATCTCTTTTGCTTCTAATGCCATAACTGCTGTACTAATCTCTGGATAAAAACGGAATTCTAAATAAGGAATTTCAGCCACATGGTGCCAGAAATCTTCATTTCTTTCCAGTTCTATAAACGAACCTGAATGATGCTCTACAAATTTGTAAGGACCACTGCCGACTGGATTTCTCTCAAATTCTTCCCAGCCAACATCTTCTATATAATCTTTAGGCATAACATGGCCTCTTAGGCGAGCTGTTGTTAAAAAAGCTACATCTGGACTCTCAAGTACTACTTCCAGAGTATAATCATCAAGTAAGTTTAACTCTTCAATGCCCTGATAATAGCTATGGTGAGGAGATCCCATCTCTTCATCCATGAACTGCTCATAAGAGAACTTAACATCCTCAGCAGTTAACTCATTGCCATCATGAAAGGTAATACCCTCCCTTATATAAAAAGTATAAACAGTTCCATCTTCTGATATTTCATAATCCTCAGCAACTGCACCTTCAGTAGTATAATTTCCCTGTGAATCCAGTTCAATTAAAGGATCATGGATCATACTGAGGACAAATCCGGCTTCAGTATCCTCTCTAGTAACCGGGTTCAGTCTGGAAGGTTCTGATTGAATTGAAATTCTAACAGTATCACGGGCCATAACTTCTCCATTCGCCATCACAACAAGGCCAAGAACTAAACTCAATGCTAAAATGATACTTAATTTTTTCAAATTAATCCCTCCTGAATTTTAAATAATAAAATCTAAGAAACTTTTGAATGATTATTAGTTAAAACCACCTCCCCAATTTAATAACTTAATCTCTTTATAGCTTATCTAATCTAAATTATATAAATGGCAGGCAACCTTTCTCCCCTGCCGATAATTAAAAACAGGACTTTCTTGCTCACAGATAGCCATCTTTTCAGGACACCTGGGATGAAAATGACAGCCAGAAGGTGGATTTACCGGGCTAGGAACTTCACCCATTAAAACTGAATCCAATTTCCTTGCCGGTGTCGGTTCTGGAACTGAGCTAAACAATCCTCTAGTATATGGATGCATAGGCTCCTTAAACATTCCAGCAACCTCACCCTGTTCTACCATCCTGCCAAGATACATAACTCCTATTCTATCTGAAATAACCCGAATTAAATTGATATCATGGGAAATAAAGAAATATGTCAAATCTTTCTCATCTTTTATTTTAGCCAGTAACTTCAAAATCTTAGCCTGAACTGAAACATCTAGCGCCGATGTTGGTTCATCTAAAAAGACAACCTCTGGATCAACAGCAAGTGCTCTGGCTACAACTACCCTCTGTTTCTGGCCGCCAGATAATTCATGGGGATACCGGATCATATGTTCCGCCTGAAGCCCCATACTCTTTAATAACCTTACAATTTCAACAGTTATCTCCTCACGACCTTCAGCTAAATTGTGAACTTTGAAAGGTCTTGCCAAATTATCATAGATTGTCATTCTCGGATTAAGAGAAGTATGGGGATCCTGGAAGACAAGACTCATCTGTCTACGCAACATCTTTAATTGCTTCTTATCAAAGCCGGTAATATCTTCTCCTTTAAATTTTATAGAACCACCACTGGAATCTAGCAGTCTAAGTAACAATCTAGAAAGTGTTGATTTGCCACAACCTGACTCACCTACCAGACCAAAAACTTCTCCAGAAATCAAATCCAGATTCACTCCATCAACTGCTCTAACATCACCCTCTTTACTGGGGAATATTTTCTGTATTTTATCTGCCTGCAAAATTACCTCTGTTGAATTCATGATAAGTCCTCCTTAAAACAGGCTACCTGATGGCCAGGAGCCACTTCCTTTAAAACCGGCGGTTCTTCCTTACATTCTGGTTTCATATGCTCACATCTTGGATGAAACCTACAACCTGGAGGAGGATTGATTAATCTTGGAACAGATCCAGATATTTCAACAAGATTATCTATATTAGTCTCAGGTCCAAGAACTGAGCTAACAAGTAATTTACTATAGGGATGCACAGGCTTATTAAATAAATCTTCCATTGATACATCCTCAACAATTCTGCCTGCATACATTACAGAGACCTGATCACAGATCTCACTAACCACTGCCATATCATGGGTTATATATAAAATAGTAATGTCAATCTCTTTTTGAAGCTCCTTTAAAACATTGATAAATTGAGCCTGAATCGAAACATCCAGAGCAGTTGTTGGCTCGTCTGCAATCAATAGAGAGGGCTGACAGGCCAGATTCAAAGCAATCATCACCCTCTGTTTCATACCGCCAGAAAGCTGATGAGGATATTTCTTTAATAACCTTTCTGGATCAGGTAATTTAACAGCATTCAAAGCAGCAATCATCTTCTTTCTTCGCTCAGCTTTCTTTCCAGGCTGGTATATTCTTAAAACCTCATCTAATTGATCTTCAATTTTAAATACAGGATTTAAAGACGAGCCTGGATCTTGAAATATCATTGCTATTTCATTGCCTCGATAATCTCTCTGCAATTCATGTTGAGTCTTAGATAAAAGATCATCGCCATTATATAAGATCTCTCCACCTTTAATCATTGTGTTGCTATCAAAAAGTCCAAGAACTGTTCGGCCAGTAACGCTTTTTCCACAGCCGGTTTCTCCTATTAATCCATGAATTTTCCCCTGCTCAACTTCTAAATTCAAGCCATTTATTGCTTCTAACTCACCTTCTTCAGTGGAAAAGGAGAGATATAAATCATTTATATCAAGTATTGGTGACATCATCTATTCGCCTCCAGTCCTACGATCTATCAGCTGTTGGATCAAAAGCATCCCGCAGCCCATCGCCAATAAAGTTAAAACCTAATACAGTAAACATAATAAATAATCCGGCAGTTGTTGAAATCCAGGGAGCCTGTAATAAATAATCTCTACCAGCTGAAATTATTGAGCCCCAGGAAGCTATCGGGGGTTGTACCCCAAGTCCTAGAAAACTTAAAGTTGCACTGGCTATCAGAGCTGTCGGCATCATTATACAGACCATAATAATAGCCGTAGAAACAGCATTAGGTAGAATATATCTAATTATAATTGAAGGCGTAGATTCCCCAATTGATCTTGCCGCTTCAACATAATCACTTTCTTTAATAGATAATATCTTACTTCTAACCATTCTAGCAAAAGTTGTCCAGCCTACAATCCCTAATGCAATAACAACATTGTATACACCCTGGCCTAATACTCCGGCAATAGCCATCGCCAGTATAATAACTGGAAAAGACCTTAAAATATCAACGAGCCGCATAATAACACTGTCAACCCAGCCCCCAAAATAACCTGCCAGAAGTCCCAGCGTTATTCCAATAGTGCCCTCGAAAAGAATTATTAATATTCCTATCGAAAGTTCAACCCTGGCACCATAAATGAGACGTGATAGCATATCTCTACCCATAGCATCGGTGCCGAGTGGATGTTCAAAAGAGGGTGCCTCAAGTCTTCTTAAAGGAGCAGTTCTATAGGGATCATGAGGCGCCAGAACCGGAGCGAAAATTGCTATTAAGACCATTATCAAAACAATTATTCCACCAATCAATGCCAGCTTATTCCTTTTAAATCTGGACCAGACTAAAGCCAGCTGGCTGGTCTTTTCCTGTTTTAAATTATCGATATCTTTTTTTATCTCTTCATATGTTAATGTATCTTCCATCTTTTAGTCCTCCAATCTTATACGAGGGTCAATGACTGAATATAATAAATCAGCAAATAAGTTTGCCATAACTACTGCAAAAGAAATCAATAATAAAATTGCCTGGACAACTGGAAAATCTCTAGCAAGTACACTATTAACTAATAATGAACCCATGCCTCCCCAGGCAAAGACAACTTCGATAACAACGCTTCCACCGATTATCCAGGGCAATCTCAGAGCAATCATTGTCACAAGAGGTATCAGCGCATTGCGAAGAGCATGCTTGGTAATGATCACCCTCTCCTTAATTCCCCTGGCCCGGGCCGATCTGATATAAGCCTGATTTAAAACTTCAAGCATTTCAGACCTCATAGGTCGGGCAAACCAGGCTTCTTCTCTAAGGCCCAGTGCAAATACCGGAAGAACCAGTGAAGCTAATCCAGCCATTCCACCGATTGGAAACCAGCGGAGCCGGAGTCCGAAAAAGTATAAAAATAATATCCCTAACCAGAAAGCTGGAATCGATATCCAGAACATCGCCTGAATAGTCGTTATATAATCCAGCCAGCTATTTCTTTTAATCGCTGCCAGAATTCCAAGTGTAAAACCTAATATCACCGCCAGCACCAGAGCTGATACAGTTAAAGTTAAAGTCGGCCACATTCTAGTCCAGATCAGTTCATGGACAGGCCGATTATATCTTATTGAATAGCCAAAATTACCCTGCATAACTCCGGTAATCCAGGCACCGTATTGGACAGGCAATGGCTCATTCAAATGATGCTGTTCTCTAAAGATCTCAATATTTTCTTCAGTTGCAAACTGTCCTAACATTATCCTGGCAGGATCACCTGGTGCTAAATGTAAAATCATAAATGCAATAATCGAAACACCAACCAGTGTTAATAAGGTTCTACCAAATCTATTTAATAAAAACTTTTTATTCACTATTGCCACCTTCCTCTTTAAGCTTCTCAAAAGTTCCGATTCTAAGAGGATTACCTCCATCAACCATTAATTTACCCTTTGCAAATACCTTATCAATACTATAATTATCTTTGTCAACAACTACTAAATCAGCATCAAATCCTGGAACTATTTCTCCTTTATTCTTCAAGCCCAATGCCTTTGCCGGATTAGAAGTTATTAGCGGAATAATTTCTCCTAACCCAAAATCACCTGCCTGCAAGACTTTTTTAAATTTATCATAAAGAGAAGTAACTTTACCGACTTTTAAACCAACAAGCTCCCCATTTTTATTAAAATCTGGCAAACTTCCCTGACCATCTGAGCTAAATGAAATTAAATCAAAGTCCACTTCCTGTTCCCTGGCAGCCAGCAATAAATCATTGCTCTTAAGACCTGCTTTCGGTTCAACTCCACCATTAGATGTTGTAAAGTCAATTCTTCCCCCGTTTTGTGCAAATTCAAGCCCTTTCTCCAATATATTTTCATTCCTATTGACATGGGTCGGAAGAAACTGAGATCGGGGTATTTCGCTCTTGCTAATTGCTTCCTCGATAAAATCAAAACCTGACTCACCAGAGCCTAAATGAATATTAACGACACCGCTTTTTCCTGAAAGCATTCCTCCAGTCCTGGCAAGTGACACAGCTCTGAGAAATTCATCTAAATTAGGATGAGCTGAACGATGGTCAGCTATTGCTATTTCGCCTAAGCCAATAACTTTGTCGATATAAATAATATCTTTATCTATTGCTCCAGTTAATGTCCTGACTGGAAACTGGTATGAACCTGTATAAATGTATGTAGAAATCCCTTCTTCCTCAAGCCCTCTGGCTTTAGCCAGTAAATCTGCCATATTTCTGGTCGTTCCGTCAGTGCCAAGACAACCAACAACTGTTGTCACTCCACCTGTTGTTATCTGACTCAATCTAATAGGAGGTGTCCGGCTAGCAAATCCGCTTTCTCCTCCACCACCTGTCAGATGGACATGGTTATCTATAAATCCAGGCAATAAATAATCTCCTTCAAGATCAATTTCTTTTAAACCTGGCATAGCAATAGAATTAAATTCTTTATCTATAGCAAAAATTTCACCACCGGCAACAATAATTTCAGCAAGCTCTTCTTTTTGACCATTTATAATTTTACAATTTTTCAAATAAAAAAGCTCTGAGACTGTACTTTCTACAAAGCTAGTTCCCATTTTACACTGCACCTCCAGGATAGACCAAATAATTTTTATATTAAAAATATCTTGCTATTTAACAAATGCATTTTTTATGCCAGATAAGCACTTTTAAAATAATCTTTTTAAAATAAGTCTATAATCCCTGTGATTACAAGGATCATATAATCATATTCTCCTTTGAATACTATTGCATCGAGCAAAGAATCCCAATAAACAATCTATATTGGGTATCTATTGGCATTAATGGCAGCTTAATGGGCACCAAAACACCTATTAATCTAATATCTTTCTTGTTTTTCCTGAAAGCAATGTTCCATGACGCCCTCTTTTTCTTTCAATATATCCTTTATCTTCCAGTATACCAAGGCGATTTCGGACCTGATATTCTGTTAGTTCATATTCTGTCCCCTGTAATTTTTTAGCAAGAGTTTTTCTGCCAACCAGATCACCTTCATCTCTGGCCTCTTTAATCTTTTTAAGTATAAATATCTCTTCAGAATTTAAATCATCAAAAATTATCTGATTTCCAGCTAATTCTTCAGATGAATTTTTAAAATTATCCTGATTTCCAATTTGAAAAAATCCAGGATCAGGAATATCCTCAAGGGTTAGATAGTTATCATCACTGACAGCAAGCATATAACTCAAAATATTCTTTAACTCTCTGATATTTCCATACCAATTATAACTTAAGAGCTCATTAATAACCTGATCAGTTATTTCAATCTTATAGGTGCTTTCAATCTCAATAAAATAATCTAAAAGTTCTCTTATGTCACCTTTTCTCTCCCTTAATGGCGGAATTCTTATATAACCTGTCTTTAAACGATAATATAAGTCCTGGCGAAATTGGCCGGCCTCAACTAAACTGGCAATATTTTTATTGGTGGCGGCTATTATTCTAACATCAACAGGTTTTATCTCATTACTTCCTATTCTCATAACCTCTTTTTCCTGCAGAACCCTCAATAATCTGGCCTGAACCTTCTTTGAGATATCACCTATTTCATCTAAAAAAATCGTTCCGCTTTCAGCCTGTTCAAAAAGCCCGGCTTTACCACCTTTTTTAGCCCCGGTAAAAGCCCCCTCTTCATAACCAAATAATTCACTCTCAATTAAATCATCATGGAGAGCAGAAAAATTTACCGCCAGAAAAGGTCCTTCCCTTCTATTTGAAGCATTATGAATGGCACCAGCAAAAAGCTCCTTACCTGTTCCTGTTTCTCCTTCAAGCAAGATAGTTAGTTCTGTCTCCGCCAATTTCTCAGCTATTTTTCTTGCCTTTTTAATCTTACTGCTTGAGCCAATAATATCCTTAAAGGTGTAACGGGCATAATAGCCTCGGTTAATCAAATCCTGCTTTAACTGAAGATTATTAGCCAGGGTCTCCTGGACATTCTGGAAAACAGCAATTATATTATCAGATTCAGCAAGATAAAACTTATTTACAGAAGTACTACTGCCTCCAAGTGCAAAAATCTCTTTTTCCTCCTGCTCAATATTCATCAAAAACGAAAGAAGGTCCTTTCGATAAATAATATCCTGGACAGCTCTCCCCTGCAATTCTTTATCGCCAAGATCAAGCAAATCTCTAATCTGACCGGTAGCTACAGAGATCTTACCTTCAGGATTATAAACCAGGACAGCCTCATTCAAACCATTAATAACCTGGTTTAATTGAGAATTTAACCGATTAATTTCCCGGGCAGAATGAGCTAACTTTTTACCCATCTTGATAATCTTCTGGAGATATTTATAAGAAAACCGATTGGCCTGATTTTCAAGGATCCCTAGAGAATTTAAAATACTGACAATAGTTGTATAATCCATCAGGCGAGGACCAATATCTATTACCTCTTCAACAAATTCAGGCACCTTATCTACCTCACCAGGGGTTAAGGCCAGCCTGGCTTCTCCAATCTCATTTTCATCCAGGCCAGGATAAAAGGGTATCAATTCCAGATGATCAAGTCCTACCTCCACTAAAGCCTCAATTCCATTAAAAGCAGCTTCTTTAACATCATTTACAAAGATTACCCGACTACCTTCAGGCAGAAAAAACAGCTCATCTAAGGCATCAAAATCAATAGTTCTCCTGGCAATAATCAATCTTGAGCTAAACTTTTCTAGATTCCAGAATTCTAAAAGCTCCTCATAGGCCAACCTGCTCGATACAACTATTAAACCATCTGGAAGTTCCTCTGGTAAATACTCATCTATTGCAAAACTAATTAATTCAATATAATCTGGCAAGTATTCTTTGAGCTGATTAACAAGAGTTTCCCGTGTCTGATCTGTTCCTGCAAATAAAACTACTTTATTCATTATACCGACTCCCCTGGATGACGGCTGCAGCTATTGAAGCCAGCCTGGTCTCTTTATCTGCAGCCCGTGATGGTATAGAAACAGGTTTAACGACTCCGCCTAGAAGAGCTGCAATCTTGCCGCCACCAAAATAAATACTGCTCTTGCCTAATAGATTTCCTGACACGATTTCTGGAGTGATTAAAATATCAGCTTCTCCAGCAACCTGACTCTCTATTCCCTTTATTTCTGCAGCCTCCTTCGAAATTGCCAGATCCAGGGCAAGTGGACCATCAAGATAAGCACCTAGCATACATTCATCATACTCAGTAACTATCCTTTCAATCTCAACTGTCTCTGGCATATCCTGATTAACTTTCTCAACAGCCGCCAGTAAAGCAACCTTTGGTTTCTCCCAGCCAAACTCTTTAGCAACCTCAATTGCATTACTAATAATAGCTTTCTTTGTTTTAAAATCCGGTGAAATGTTCATGCCTCCATCAGAGATAAAAATTAACCTATCTAAAATCGGAATATCGGCAAGTATTAAATGGCTTAAAACTTCTCGCTTCAAAAGAGATTTGCCATTCTTTAATAATGCTCCTAAAATCGTCGAAGTCGATATAAGTCCCTTCATTAAAATATCGGCTTCATTTATCAAGCATTCAATAGATTTTAAAGCTTTATCTTTATCATTAGTTGCATCGATTATCTTATAATCACTAATATTCAACTCATGTTCTTCAATAATCTTTAAAATTTCCTCCTGATTACCAACCAGATAAGGTATTACCAGCCCATCCTGATAGGCTTTATCTACTGCTTCCAGGGTATTCTTATCTTCTGATCCAGCTATTATCAACTTCTGAGCTGCCATCTTCCTGGATATCACAAATGCAGTTTCATATAATTCTTCAAAATCTGTTGGTGGTAACTTGATTTCTGAATTCATCATATTTATTCTCCTCTATTAAAATAATAAATCCCGCCTCAAACCAGCAAATTTGCTAGCAAGAGACGGGGATATAATTTCACCGCGGTACCACTCTAGTTGACGGTCATCTGGTAAATGCCAGATAACGATCCACTCTACTCTATAACGCCGGTAGGCGGTTCCAGCTATCAGCTTCTTAGTTTTGACTGAAACATCTTACAGGTGCGGTTCAATCTAAGTAGCTTCCCTGGCTCCCACCATTCCCAGCTCGCTCTTTCCACTAATTTAGACCTACTCTCCTGATCATCGACTTTAATCCTTTAACAGATATTTATTATTGCTATTTATTATATCCCCTATTTAATTAAATTGCAAGAAAAACTAAAATTTTTATAAGTCGATTTATTAATCTCCGGAGAAAAACCCCACTACAATCACAATTAAAGCAACAACACCAAATAAATACAGGATCGGTAACAACAGATAATAACCTGTAATACCATAAAATAAAGAAGCCATCAAAGCCAGTATTAATAAATGAAACAAACAACCTGAATCTTCTCCCATATCTATTGCCTCCTAACCTGATTCTCAAATTCCAGCAAATAATCCCGGTATTTATAGGGAATAAAATTTGCCTGAAGTTCTGGGTTATACCTTTCATCAATAGCGATACTCCTAAAGAACTCCTGCCAGATCTTTTGATAATCAGTCTCCTCTTCACTAAATTCCAGCCCAGGCAAGAGATCATCTGAAATCTCAAGCCAGCTTTTGCCATTATAAATAGTTGCCAGATTCCTGCCAGTATCGTGGATTATCCACTGCTCACCGGTCAGCCTGGCTGCAAAATGGGGAGCAAGTAAACTGGAAATATTATAGTCTGGTTTATAAGGCCCATAGAGTATCCCATCATCGAGTTCTCTAAATCTCAGCAGACCTTTATAGCGATGCCTCTCCCTGCTCACCTTCCTGGCAGCCTTTTTAACCTCTAAAACTGAACAGTCTGTCCAGTTCTTCTGCAAATTAGCTTTATAAGCAAATCCTAAATATAGATAATCAAAGATAGCAAGCTCAATCCCTGGGAACTCAGATAAATAGGCATAATAGGCCTTTCTGAAAACCCTGGCCGACAGTTTATCCTTCGCCGACTTAATAACTTTATCAGCCAGTTCGCCATCAGTCTCAATCCCAACAGTCTCTGAAAATAAATCCCCTGAATAATCAGCTTTCTTAAAAATTTTAGCTGGTCTCAGCTTATCTTTAAAAGTCCAGTAAATCAGAGTCATAAAGCCTGTAAAAGAACCATCATATAGATAAGTTTTCATTTAACTGATCACCTGCCGCCTGTCATTATCGGTATCAGCAAATAAACTCAGCTGCTGATTCTTGCCCTTATAATCTCTATCAACCCTGGACCTTATCAGCTCAGGATCAAAGGGGATTCCTGCCAGATATTTCCCATCACAGAGAATAAAATATTTAGCCCGCTTCAGTACAGAACCAAGCTTCTTTAAATTATCAGCAGACAACCTGGCTTCTTTCCTGGCAGAAATTATCCGCCTGGCTGAAGTTGGACCAATCCCTGGCACCCTCAACAGCTGCCAGTAACCAGCTTTATTTATCTCTACTGGAAACTTATCCATGTTATTTAAAGCCCAGTCAAGCTTAGGATCATAATCCAGATTAAAATCTGGCCTGCCAGGGCCTAATAACTCATCAGCCTCAAAATTGTAAAACCTCAGGAGCCAGTCAGCCTGATAGAGCCTGTGCTCCCTTAACAATGGCGGCCCAGAGACAGCAGGCAGCCTCTTATCTGGCTCCACAGGCATAAAGGCAGAGTAGTATACCCTTTTAAGATTAAACCTAGAATAGAGCCCCTCAGAGAGTTTTAAGATCTGGTAATCCTTCTCAGGACTGACCCCGACTATCAACTGGGTCGTATGGCCGGCAGGCACAAAATCAGGTGTCGATTTAAACTTCTTTTTATCTTCTTTATACTCAATTAAATCAGTTCCTATCTGCTCCATTGGCCGGAGGATATCAGTTGCCTTCTTCTGGGGAGCCAGGCTTTTTAAGCTCTCCCTGGATGGCAGCTCGATATTAACACTCATCCTGTCAGCCAGCTCCCCTGCCTGCCGGATCAACCTATAATCTGCCCCTGGTATTGCCTTAACATGAATATAACCATTAAACTTATGCTGGTTACGGAGAATCATCAGAGTCTTTACCAGCTGCTCCATAGTATAATCAGGATTAAGAAAAACTGCTGAACTTAAGAATAAACCTTCAATATAATTCCGTTTATAAAAATTTATTGTCAACTTAGCAACCTCTTCAGCTGTAAAACTTGCTCTAGGCTTATGATTGCTGGCCCTGTTGATACAATAAGCACAATCATAAATACAGTCATTGGAAAACAATAGCTTCAATAGAGAAATACAGCGGCCATCAGCTGACCAGCTGTGACAGATTCCAGATGGAGCAGCATTACCGATTCCACCTTTTTGATTTGCCCTGCTGCTGCCACTGGATGAGCAAGAAACATCATATTTGGCCGCTTCTGCTAAAATCTCAACCTTCTTCTGGGTATCTATCTGCCCCACCTCCTGGATGGCAATTTATCAATCTAACTATAGCTGACATTTTTTAATCAGACTATAGATTAATTTTACCATCCATACAGAAGTTTGGCAAACATGAGTATTGAAAAAATCAAACAAACTAGAACTTCAAATTTATACAAAATAAATTTAATATATTATATTCAGAGATAAACATTTAATTCTGCGTCAACATTGATTTATTTCAACTCATCTTCTACTAATTCATCGATTAAATCCTGATCAGCCTGATAGGGCAGGGTCACTGCGCCATTATCGCCCCGCTTTTTCTGCCATTCCAGCATTGTTTCAACAGCATGGGGATTCTGGGCCCAGGCCCTTCTGGCCACACCACCATGAACATCCCAGTCAATTGAAGCCTTAATTATGCTATCAACTCTCTCGCTACCATCAAGTACCAGGCCAAAACCACTATTAAAGGCCTTGCCGATACCGACACCGCCTCCATTACTCTGAACAGCTAAAGTCATACCCCGGGCTGCATTGCCAGCAAAACACTGAATCGACATCTCGGCCATTATATTACTGCCATCCTTGATATTGGCTGTCTCTCTAAAGGGTGAATCGGTACCACCGGTATCATGATGGTCCCGGCCAAGCATTACTGGCCCGATCTCACCATTTCTAACCATCTGATTAAATTTAAGGGCCATTTCAATCCGGCCAAAGCCATCAGTATATAAGATCCTGGCCTTTGAGCCAACAACTAAATCATTCTTTTCGGCATCTTTTATCCACTGATAGTTATCATAGTCCTGGGCCCTTCTTTCAGGATCAATAACCTCCTGGGCTGCCTGGTCAGTCTTCTTTAAATCTTCATCTTTGCCGCTAAGGCAGACCCAGCGATATGGACCATAGCCATAATCAAAACAGACTGGCCCCATGATATCCTCAACATAGGATGGGAAGATAAAGCCTTTATCAGGATTATTTTCATCGATTGCAATCTCTTTAACTCCGGCATCATAGACAGCCTTCATAAAACTATTGCCATAATCAAAAAAGTAAGTATCGCTATCGACCAATTTGCTGATTAGACCATAATGTTTTCTTAGAGACTTATCAACAGCTTCCTTGAATTTATCTGTGTCCTCAGCCAGGAGTTCTCTAGCCTGATCATACTGATAGCCTACCGGTATATATCCGCCAGTATAGGCGTCATGGCAGGAGGTCTGATCTGAGAGAAGATCGACATGGATATTATTTATCACCACATATTCCAGTAAATCAACAATATTGCCATGATAGGCAATAGAGATAGCCTCACCAGAAGCCTGATACCTTCTAACCCATTCAAAGATCTGATCTAAATCATCAGAAACCATACTGAGCCAACCCTGGCTCTTCCTGGTCTCGATTGCTGATTTATCAACCTCTGCAATCACCCCGACACCGCCAGCAATTTCAACAGCCTTGGCCTGGGCACCGCTCATCCCGCCCAATCCTGATGTTATATAGAGCTGACCGCTTAAGTCCTCATCCTGGTCATTATTTAAGAACTTCCGTCCGGCATTTAATAAGGTTAGATAGGTTCCATGGACAATTCCCTGGGGGCCAATATACATCCAGCCACCGGCAGTCATCTGACCGTAATTGGCAACGCCTAAAGCTGCAGCCTTATTGAAATGCTCTGAATCATCAAACATACCAACCATTAAAGCATTAGTTGATAGGACCCTGGGTGCCTCAGGTTTTGATGGGAATAAGCCTAGAGGATGGCCAGAATTAACAACTAATGTCTGCTCCTCTGTCATCACCTGGAGATATTTTTTAATTAAACGATACTGCATCCAGTTCTGGCAGACCTGACCGGTCTCTCCATAGGTCACCAGTTCATATGGGTATAGAGCTACATCAAAATCAAGATTATTATCGATCATCAGCTGTAAAGCCCTTCCTTCAAGGGTTTTACCCTGATATTCA
>SLSL01000241.1 GCA_007130465.1 Halanaerobiaceae bacterium
TATGATTTAATAATATTAGATGAGTTAGGTTATATCTCTTTTGACCAGAAAGGCAGTGAACTACTATTTTCCTTTTTAGCTTTAAGGGCAGAACGCAAGTCAACTATCATTACTTCCAATCTTTCATTTGAAAGATGGAATGAGGTCTTTAACGACCCTGCTCTTACTGCTGCTATGGTTGACAGGTTAACTCATAAGTCTTATGTGATTAATATGAACGGCAATTCTTATCGGATGAAAGAAACTGAAAAATGGATTAATCAGACTGGTTAATATTATTTTTTGTCCTGGTGGATCAGTTTTCAGTTGGTAGATAGGTCAATTTTCAGTTGACAAAAACACTTCTAATATAAGTTTTTAAAATTAATAAGAGGGATGCCAAAAAATGAATTATTAGAACAATTAAATAAAATAGATTTAGTTGTCTTTGTTTTAGATGGAAAGGGTTGATAATAATTGAAAATTGCAAGGTTTTGTAAAGATGGCAATAAGTATTACGGAGTCTTTGAAGGTGGGGTTTTTAAATTAATTAATGGTAATATTTTTGATAGCTTTGAAATCACTGATGAAGAGATGAGTTTAAATGAAGTTGAATTGCTTAGTCCTGTTGACCCACCTAATATTCTTGCTATAGGTTTAAATTATCAGCGGCATGCGGAGGAGACGGGCCATGAATTTCTAGAACAACCGGTATTATTTTTAAAGGCTACGACAAGTATTATTGGGTCTGAAGATAATATTATAATTCCTGAGCAGGCTCCAGATTATGTCGATTATGAGGCTGAACTGGCTATTGTAATTGGGAAGAAGGCAAAAAATATTGAGGCTGCTGAGGTTGATGAATATATTTTAGGCTATACCTGTGCTAATGATGTATCAGCCAGGGACTGCCAGTTAAGGATTGACCAGCAGTGGGCTAGAGGTAAATCCTTTGATACATTCTGTCCTTTAGGGCCCTGGATGGAGACTGAATTAGAACCAGATAATTTAAAAATATCTTCAATTCTTAATGGTGAAATTATGCAGGATTCGAATACTTCAGATATGATTTTTAATGTCAGGGATATAGTCAGTTATTGCTCTAAGAATATGACATTGTTGCCAAGGACAGTTATTTTGACTGGGACTCCTGAGGGTGTTGGCATGGCCAGAGAATTTGAGGTTTATCTGCAGCCTGGAGACAGGATAGAGGTTGAGATTGAAGGAATTGGGAAACTAGGCAATGATGTGGTTGCTGAATAATTTATAAGAAAAAGGCTAGCAATTAAGCTAGCCTTTTAATAATGCTGTCTATTAAATTATTCTTAATAACCTTACTCTGACCTGGTGACTCTGTCAAATAGTTGGATCCAATTATTGGCATTATAAGGATGAACCTCGAAACCTTCAAAGTCTGCTTGTAATACAGTTATTTCTTCATCATAATCGATGAAGGCTTTTGGGTTGTCTTCAAGAATTAATGCCTGAATCTCTCTATAGATATCGATAGATTCCTGACTATTTGGATCGACAGTTCTACCTTTATCAAGGAGTTCATCTACTCTTTCATTATAGAAGCCCACCCGGTTAAGGCCTTGACTGTGGAACTGACGGTACATTGCTCTATCTGGGTCAATCTGACCGGTCCAGCCGAATACATACATGTCAAAGTCCTTGGTATCATATAGTCTATCCAGATAAGCACCGTATTCTTCAATTCTAATATTTACATTAATATCAAGATTGTTTAGTTCATAGGCAAGAATTTCTGCAATTGATTCCCAGAAATCGCCTTCAGTAACATATAAGTTGACGGTTTCTCCGCCTTCAAGACTTGACATTTCTATATATTCTCTGGCTTTATCCATGTCATATTCTGGGTAATCTAATTCATCATTAAAATGATCCATGTAGGGCATTACAGCTGATTTGCCTGGCTGTCCTAACCCTGCTTTGATATTTTCAATAATACCTTCTCTATCCAGGGCATGGGTAACAGCTTTTCTGAAGTATGGGTCCTGCATGATTTCAGGATTTTCTGTTGATTCCTGATTGAGAGCAACATAATTATATCTTGGTGTTGCTGTTCTTTTGACAAGGAAGTTAGGATCTTCCTCAAGTCTGGCGATATCATCTGTGATTACATTGCCGTGATACATATCAATTTCGCCTGCTTCAAAGGCTAAAAGTCTTGAAGAATCTTCTGGAATAGGACGGAAGTCAAGACGATAGAAGTTTGGAACTCCACCCCAGTAATCTTCAAAGGCTGTCATTGTATGGTATTCTCCCCGGGACCATTCTTCATGGACATAGGGGCCAGTTCCTAAAGGAGCTTGGGCAAAATCTTCATAACCGACTTCTTCGTGATATTCTTCTGGAATTATTCCCAATCTGGCCATATTGTTGATCATAAATGAATTTGGGCTGCTTAGATGGAAGACCATCTGGTAATCATTGATTATTTCGATTTCGTCTATATCGGCATAGATATCCCGGTTGGCTCCAGGATTATCTTCATCTAACAACCATTCATAGGTATACTTGACATCTGCTGCTGTAAATTCGCTGCCATCATGCCAGAGGACGTCATCTCTTAATGAAATTTTAATTCTGGTCGCTCCGTCAAGGATTTCGAATTCACTGGCAAGCCAGGGAATTGGTTCTAAGTTATGATTTAATTTTACCAGTGGTTCACTTATTAGATTAACTCTTTCAAAGACTGGGATACTGGTCTCGATTAATGTGTGAAGACCTGGCGCTTCAGCTGACTGGCCAATAACGACTGTATCTTCTTCTGCTATAACTGTGGTTGCTCCTCCAATAAATAGACTAAAAACTATCATGAGAACTACTAGACTACTCAAACTTTTTATTCTCATTGTTTTCCCCCTTTAAAATATTATATTAAATTTTTACATATTATAATTTTACCACTTTATTATCTTAAAAGCAAAGTCTTTAAATTTATTGCAGGTGAATAATTAATAATCTAGAAGTTAATATTAATCAATAATAAGGCAGGTGAGAATTATTGGATCCGATAGATGATAGACCAGAGAAGATGAAAGAATTTTTTGATCTTAGAGCTGATAGCTATGATGATCATATGGCTGAGTATGTTTCTAATTATGAGGGTTTTTATAGGGCTGTTGCCGAGCCTATTCCAAAAACGAATAAGAAGATTAAGTTATTGAATTTAGGTTGTGGCACCGGTCTGGAGCTCGAATATATTTTTGCTAAAGCTCCTAATGCCCTGGTCACTGGGATTGATCTTTCTCAGGAAATGCTGGATTTATTGCTTGATAAATATAAGAATAAAGCAGAACAGATAGAAGCGATTAAGGGGTCATATTTAGACCTTGATTTTAAAAAAGAAGAATATGATTATATAGTTTCTGTAATGTCGTTACATCATTTTCTGCCTGAGGTTAAGTTAGAGTTATATAATAAGATCTGGGCGGCTTTGAAGCCTGGCGGTAAATACATTGAAGGCGATTATGTCGTTACTGAAGATAAAGAGGCTGAAATGCTGGCTGATTATAAGGAGCAGTTGCAGGAGAATAAGGTTTTAAATGAAGATTTATTTCACCTTGACATTCCTTTTTCTATTGAAACTCAGCAGGGATTATTTGAAAAGGCTGGTTTTACTGATTTTGAGTTGATATTTGAAGGAGATGAAGCCGGGGTATATTTTATAAAGAAATAAGCTGAAATATTAGAATTTAATTATTTTTTTCTTGCTTGCACTACCCTGTTATTTACTTTTGCTGCCTTGGTTTGATATAATTTATTTAGTATAAATTAAATAAGTTATTTCTGATTTGGAAATATTTTTTCAGGTAAGCTGGAGCCGGAGCATTCCCGAAGAAAAGCCGGAGCATTCCCGGAGAATAATTGGAATATATATAGGGTACTTATAATTGAATTTTTAACATAATTATCCCTTATCTAAATCGAATCAATACCGAATCTAAAGCGAAGAATTATCGAATCTTTAGCGAATTTATTCTGGAGTAGAACTGACTTAATTTAATAGCTTATAACTGCCTCTACTGGATATAAAATCTGGTAGAGTTTTTTTGATAGTAATAATGTTGATATATAATTATATTAATGATATTGTTAAATTAAATTATTTGTTTCCTTAGTTGAGAGATGGCAAAGAATGAGAGGGGAATTTAATGAGGAAGATATTCAAGAACTTGAGTTTGATAGATGTCAAGGCAGAAGAAGTTATTGAAGATGGTTTAATAATAGTTGAAAATGGCAGGATTGAATATGCTGGTGATTTCAATAGGGGTTATTCTGAAGATAATAAAGCTGTTGATCTTGGAGGCAGGACTGTACTGCCCGGGATTATTGATAGCCATATCCATTCTTTATTTGATGCCTCCCCTGATCCTTTTGGTTCTCTTGAGGAGGATTCTGATTCGATGATTACGATTAAAGCAGTTGGTTTTATGGAGGAGACTATCAGAAATGGTGTCGTGGCTGTTAGAGATATGGGAGGGCTGGATTATTTAGAATTCGGGCTTAAAAAGGCTATTGATAATGATCTTATACCTGGCCCTAAGATGCAGGTTGCTGGCCGACTTATAACTATGACAGGAGGCCATGGCCATCTGATAGGCAGAGAAGTTGATAGTCCAGCTGAGGCCAGAAAGGCTGCCAGGGAGCAGTTAAAGGCCGGTGCAGATTTTATTAAGATAATGGCCACCGGTGGAGTGATGACTGAAGGTGTTGAGCCGGGAGCTCCCCAGTTAACAGAAGCAGAGATGGCTGCAGCAATTGCTGAGGCCCAAAAGGCTGACCGGAAAACTGCGACCCACGCCCAGGGCACTGAAGGCATCAAGAATGCCTTAAGGGCTGGAATTGATAGCATTGAACATGGTGTCTTTTTAGATGATGAGGCTATTGAACTTATGCTGGAAAATGATGTCTATTTAGTGCCGACTCTGGCTGCTGTTCACTGTATTGTTGAGGAGGGGGTTGAAGCAGGTATCCCTGAGTTTGCTGTTAAGAAATCTGAAGCTGTTATGGAGAGCCATATCAGAAGTTTTCAGATGGCAAGGGAGGCCGGAGTTAAGATTGCCATGGGAACTGATGCCGGGACTCCACTTAATCTGCATGGAGCTAATTTATACGAACTAGAGTTGATGGTCGAATATGGAATGGAGCCTCTGGAGGCTATTAGAGCAGCTACCCTTACTGGGGCTGAGATGATCGGTTTAGATAATGAGCTTGGATCTTTAGAACCTGAGAAAGCTGCTCATTTTGTTGTAATTGATGGGAATCCAGATGAAAATATAAGAGATATTCATTTTGTTGATCAAGTTTATAAAAATGGCAGGCTAATCAGGTAGATATCAAGGAGATATTAAAACATATAATATTTCACAGGGGTTGAAATTATGGCAATTGAATTTAATCTGGCTACTATAGCTGTCTTTATGCTAGGATTATTGACAGATCATATATTCAAGCAGTATAGCAAGAAAAAACGACGACAGGAGTTTCTAAAACATCTACTGATAGATATGAACCATATTCACCAGGGGTTTGAAAGGGATGTCATTGATAAGATTAATATGAGTATCTGGGAAGATGTTGAGGAGAGATTCTTTAAATCTGCTAAAGATAATGAGGAATATTTCCGATTTTATAATTTTTATAGCCTCTGTTATGATTTTAATGATGGAGGTAATCAGGATAAGTGTAAAAAAGAAA
>SLSL01000157.1 GCA_007130465.1 Halanaerobiaceae bacterium
GGAGAAAATACTGAGGTTGGCAGCAGAGTTGAAATAACTGGCAGGACAAAAATTGGAGATAATAATCAGATTTTTACTGGAGCTACTTTAGGCCAGGCTGCTAGCTATTTTGAGAGACGGAGACAGCTTGATGATCTCAGTCAGGATAACGATTTTGAACTTATAATCGGAGATAATAATATTATCAGGGAATATTCTGTTATATATGGTGGCCAGAGGGTTGGAGCTGAAAAGAATCCGACAATAGTTGGAGATGATAATTTTTTAATGGCCTATATTCAGATTAAACCTGGAGCCAGATTAGGTTCTGGAATAACAGTTGCTAATAGCAGTGTGCTTGGTGAAGGCTGTCAAATAGACGACGAGGCCTTTTTAGCTGGCCTTGCCTATATACCTGAAGAGATAAGGATTGGCAGGCTGGCAATGGTTGGTGCCTGTGCCAGGATTGTCGATTCACTGCCACCATTTTTGCTGGCAGATGGTAATCCAGCTGGGATTGAGAGCATGAATGTTGTGGGGATAAGAAGGGCAGATATCTCCAGGCAGGCTTTTTCTGAGATTAAGAAGGTTTATCGTAAATTAAGTAGGGGGAATGGCAATATTTCAATCAGGAAGATGGAGCTAGATACTGAAGAAGGCAGGGAATTACAGACGTTTATTCTGGAGGAGGTAGAATCATATGGCAGGTAATAAGAGGACTGGACTGATTGCCGGAGGTGGCAGTTTGCCTGAAATCTGGCTGGAAGCAGCCAGATTAAAGGGGCTTGAGGTCTTTGCCTACAGGTTGAAGGAGGAAGACCCACTTTCTCTTGAAACAGCCAATCAGGTGCAGGATGTAAGTCTTGCAAATTTAGGTGATATTTTAGATAGATTAAAAGAAGATGAAATTGACCAGGTGATATTTTTAGGCAAGGTTCACAAGGAACATTTATATCAGGGTTTAGAGCCAGATGCTGAACTGGCAGAAATGCTTGAAAATCTCGATGATTATATGGATATGACTATTCTTGAGGCGATAAATAAGCGGTTTGAAGAAGAAGGTTTAAAGATACTGCCTCAGTCAAGTTATATTGAAAAGCTGTTGCCTGAAGCCGGTCTACTGGCAGGTCCTGAGCCGTCGGAGGATTTGAGGATGGCGATGAAACAGGCGTTGAGGCTGGCTAAGGAGCTGGCTGAGTTTGATATCGGTCAGACATTGCTATATAAAGCCGGGCAGGTTATTGCAGTTGAGGCTTTAGAGGGTACTGATGAAACTATTGCCAGGGCAGGAGATTTGGCTGGTGAAGAAGGAGATTTGATTCTGGCCAAGGCAGCCAGGCCGGACCAGGATTTTAGATCTGATATTCCGGCTATTGGAGCCGAGACTTTACGGAATTTGGCTGAGGCTGGTGGCCAGGCAGTAATTATAGAGGCTGAAAAAGTATTTATGCTGGAAGAGGAAGAAGTGATTGAACTTGCCGATCAGCAGGGGATTACAGTGATGGCAGGTTAATTATAATTTTTAATTATTTTTTGTAATAATTTTTTTGGCGAAGGGAGGAAGTATTTGATGGCTGATAAAGAAATTCTGGTCATTACTGGCGAGGCGTCTGGTGATATGCATGCCGCTAAAGTTGTGGCAAGGGTAAATGAGCTGGCACCAGGAGTTAAGTTTTCTGGTCTTGGCGGTAGGGAACTGAATTATTTAAAGCTTGAGAATTTACTTCCTTCTGAAGAAGTTAAGACCGGCAGCCATGGCTTTGCAGCCGGGATTACTGGTCTTTTTAGTCATATAAAGCTGGCTCATAAGATAACTGACCTGGCAGTAGAGAGAGAGCTGGCGGCCTGTTTATTAGTTGATTATTCAGGGTTTAATATGTATTTAGGGAGACGATTGAAAAAGAAGTTGAATCTGCCGGTAATTCATTATTTTCCGCCGACTGCCTGGATCTGGGGCCGCTGGAGGGCTAAATGGTTGGCTAAAGCCGGTGTTGAAGTGGCGGCAACTTTTCCAAAGGAAGCTGAAGTTTACAGGGAGGCCGGGGCTGAAGTCAGGTATGTTGGCCATCCTCTCTTAGATGAGATTCCGAAATCTAGAGATCAGGCTGATGCCAGGGAGGAACTGGCTGAGTTGATAAAACTTGCTGGCCGGAAGGAACTTCATGCTGGCGAGAGGATACTGGCGATAATGCCTGGGAGTCGTCCAAAGGAAGTTGAGAACCATCTTGGTCCGATGCTGGCAGCTGCTGAGATGTTAGCTCAGAATTTTGCAATTAGGCCGGTGATACCTGTGGCCCGGGGAATAGATATCGAACAGGTTGAAGAAAAGCTTGAAAGTTATAGGATAGATCCTGTTTTGCTGTCAGGTTATGGCAGAGAGTTGCTGGCAGCTGCAGACCTGGCGCTGATTGTTTCTGGGACTGCTGTGCTAGAGGCTGCATTACTGGGAACGCCTCAACTATTGATTTATAGGGCTGATAAATTGACTGCTTTTTTAGGAAAATTCCTGATTGGGCCTGATTATATTGGGCTGCCGAATATTCTAACTGACCAGGAATTGGTGCCGGAAATTTTACAGGACGATGTTGACGGTGCTGAGATTGCAAAGAGGGCAGTGCCTTATCTGACGGATCCGAAAGTGATTAGAAAGCAGGTAGAAGGTTACCGCCAGCTGAGAGAATTATTAGGAGAACCTGGTGCAATTGACAGAACTGCCAGGTTTTTATTAGAAAAGGCCGGGATACTGGATGGAGAATAAAAAAGCTTTAATATTTTTTGTTATAATGGTATTAGCTATTGGAATGCTGGCTGGCTGTGAGAATGGAGAAGTTGAGGAGAATGAGGAGCCAGTTGTAGAGGAAGAGGTTGATGATAGGCTGGATGAGCCTGGCCAGGAGATACGATCAGGGAGATTGAATCTTTACAGTGATGACGATGAGGCCAGGTGGCAGCTGGAATCTGAACTGATCAGGCAGCTGGAGAGAACCGGTGAGCTTGAGTTAGAACCTGTTGATGTGGAAGCTTTTCTGGCTGATGGCGATGAGTTTTCTGAGATAATGGCCTACTGGCTGGAAAGTGATGCCGGTCTTTACAGGGAAGAGGAAGGCCTGTTAGAGTTGCTGGGTTCAGCCAGGCTTGAGAGCGATCGCTATATTTTTATCTCTGAGAATATTACCTGGGACCAGAAGACTAATATGATATCATCTGAAGGAGAGATTGAGATTAGAACAGATAATTTTACAGCCCGGGGTGGTAGTTTTGATGCTACTGGTGACTTAGAGACTCTGATAATCTATCGGAGCCAAGAGAATTCGGCCCGGGTGATATGGGAGGCAGAAGAAGATGACGAATTGGATGACTTTTAAAAGAACTGGAATAATTGCTTTAATACTGGTTGCCGGACTGGTTCTGCTGGCAGGGCCTGTGGAAGCTGTAAGAGAGATTTCCGGCGATGAGCTTGAGATAACTGCATTAGAGGATGATGAATATATCTTTGAGGCACGAGGGAATGCTCTTCTGAAATTGGATGAGATTGAAGTCAGTGGAGACTTAGGAGAATTCCACAGCCTGGAGCAGGAAGCAAGATTTTTTGACAATGTAGTTTTGATTGGACCGGATATGAGAATTGAGGCAGAAGAATTAATCTATGAGTTGATTGCTGAGAGAGGTATTATGACTGGCAGGCCCAGGGTTCAGTATGGCGAGCTAGATGCGACATCAGATGAGGTTGAATATCTGATGGCTGAAGAGATGGTTTATCTAAGAGGTAATGTTGAAGGCCGCCGGGGCCGGCAGGAATTTTCCAGTGATGTGGTTGAAGTTAATCTGGCAGAAGATAAGATAAAATTATCTGGTCAGGCCAGGATGCAGCTGCCTGAAGGTGACCTTGAATGAGTTTAAGGGGTAAAAGTTTAACGAAGGAATATAATAAGATAAAAGTTGTTGACAATGTTGACATAGAGGTTAATAGGGGAGAGATTGTTGGACTTTTAGGACCAAATGGTGCTGGCAAGACGACGACTTTTTATATGATTGTTGGGATGATAGAGCCTAATGGTGGCGAGGTTTTTTTGGATGATGAGAATATAACGGAACTGCAGATGTATAAACGGGCCAGGAAAGGAATTGGTTATCTGGCCCAGGATGCCTCTGTTTTCAGGAAGTTGAATGTTAAAGATAATCTGCTGGCGATTCTGGAGGGTCAGGATCTCTCAAAGGAAGAACAGGAGCAGAGGGCTAAAGAGTTAATGGATGAGCTAGGGATTAGTCATTTAAGTGAGAGGAAGGCTTTTCAGCTTTCTGGTGGTGAGCGGCGGAGAGTTGAAATCGCAAGATCTTTGACGACTGATCCTTCATTTATTCTTTTAGATGAGCCATTTTCCGGGGTTGACCCGATAGCTGTTAATGATATTCAGGATATAATCAGCTTTCTGAAGGGTAAAGGTTTAGGAGTATTGGTAACTGACCATAGTGTCAGGGAGACTCTTTCGATAACGGACCGTGCTTATATTATGCATGAAGGCGAAATTTTATTATCAGGTAATTCTGAGGAAGTTGCCGACAGCAAGATAGCCAGGGAGTTTTACCTGGGAGAAAGATTCAGGCTATAAGCTATAATATTGCGAGAATTTTAGGTTATAATTATGTGAGAAATTCAGGCTCTAAGCTGTAATATTGGGAGAATTTAAGTTATTATATGGAGAACAGAGGCAATAATATAAATTTTATATAATTATATGTTTATTAATAGGAGATTTAATAATGAAGATTTATTTAAAATATATTTTGAAGGAGTTAATCCAGCCTTTTATCTTTGGTATTGGGGCTTTTACGGCGATTTTTGTCGGGACTGATATTTTATTCAGGATTGCTGATTTCTATTCTAATTTTGATGTCTCGATTCTGACGGCAGTAGAGCTATTTCTGCTGAGCCTGCCTCAGATAATTGTCTATACCTTTCCGATGGCGACCCTGCTGGCGACGATTCTGGCCTATAGCAGGCTTAATGGCGATTCGGAGATTACAGCCTTTAGGGCTGGCGGGTTTAGTTTGCGGAAATTGATAATTCCGGCGTTGATTGTTGGCCTGCTGGCCAGTTTTGGCGGGATAGCGATTAATGAATTTGTTGTGCCTGAGGCCAATTATCGGTACAGTCAGATGGTTTATGAGTTTCAGCATGGAGGTGAAGAGCGGCCCAGGACCCAGTATGATTTATTTTTAACGCCACTGGATTCTGGGACGAACCGTCCTGAATTCATCTTATATACCAGGCGCTTTAGTGCCGATGATGGCTTGATGGAGGTTGTTAATCTGCAGGAGTATGAGGATGGCCGGCCGGCAAGGTTGATAGTGGCTGACAGGGCTGTCTGGCGGGAGGATGGCTGGCAGTTTTATGATGGGCAGATCTATCAGCTCCGGGCTGGTGACCGGGTGGCCAGGATGGATTTCTCTGAATATATTGTCAGGGCTGAGATTGAATCACCGGACAGGATAGCTGAGCTGGACAGGGATACTGACGAGATGACTTTATGGGAATTGAGTGAATATATTGCTGTGATGAGAAGTCAGGGTCGGGATGTCTTTGAGGAGAGGGTATTCTGGCATCAGAAGATTTCGGTGCCCTTTGCCAGTTTTATCTTTGCATTGATGGCTGCTCC
>SLSL01000245.1 GCA_007130465.1 Halanaerobiaceae bacterium
ATATTTAAATAATCTATTTTTTATAATACTAAAATCTGAACCGGTTTTAGTATTTAAAACAATTCTAATTCCATGTTGGTCAGACTCATCTCTAATATCTGTTATATTTCTTAAATTTTCTTTTTCAATCTGATCTGTTATTTCACTTATTAATTTTGTTTTATTAATCTGGTATGGGATTTCAGTTATAATTAATTTATTCGATTCTTTATTTATTTTACCTCTAACTTTTAGGCTGCTATTACCATTTTTATAGGCTTCTTTAATATTATTTTCACCGATGATTTGACCACCGGTCGGAAAATCTGGTCCAGGTATGTACTCTAATAATTCTTCAATATTTAATCCTTTATTATTAATTAAAGCAATAGTTGCATCAATAACTTCACCTAAGTTATGAGGTGGTATGTCGGTACTCATTCCGACTGCAATACCACTGGAGCCATTAACTAGAAGCTGAGGAAAAGCAGTTGGTAAAACTTTAGGCTCTTTTAAGGTATTATCAAAGTTATCTTTATAATCAACTGTATTAAACTTTAAATCTTTTAATAATTCTATACTCAATGAACTAAGTCTTGCTTCTGTGTAACGCATGGCAGCAGCACTATCTCCATCGATAGAACCATAATTGCCATGGCCATCTATTAAGGGATATCTTTGATTGAAGTCCTGGGCCATTCGTACCATGGCATTATATAAAGCATTATCACCATGGGGGTGGAATTTACCTAAAACTTCACCGATAATTCTAGCTGATTTTTTATGGGGTTTATCTGAGACAAGGCCTAACTCATAGGCACCGTATAATAAGCGTCTGTGTACCGGTTTTAGGCCGTCTCTGACGTCAGGCAATGCTCTACCTACTATAACGCTTAAAGAGTAATTTAAATAGGATTCTTTCATTTTTTCTTCTATGGAAATTGGTATTATTTCATCTGTCATTTTATAAACTCCTTTATATTTTATACTTATTATCTACAGAATTTATTATATACTAAACTATAGCCTTTTTGCAAGATTGGTCAAACTAATGTATTTTTGTTATAATATAGTTTGTAAAGCTTTTAAGAAAGGAAAGGTGAATATATGTCTGGACAATCGCCAAATTATACTGCAAAAAATATAGAAGTGTTAGAAGGTCTTGATGCAGTACGTAAAAGACCAGGAATGTATATCGGAAGCACAGGAACAAAGGGCTTGCATCATTTAGTCTGGGAAGTTGTCGATAATAGCATTGATGAATTCCTGGCTGGCTATGGAGATGCAATTAATGTTTTTATAAATAAAGATGGAAGTATAACAGTTGAAGATGAAGGAAGAGGCATCCCTGTTGATAAGCATCATTCTAATGGGCTGCCAGCCTTAGAGATTATTATGACAACTCTTCATGCAGGGGGTAAATTTAATAATCAAAGTTATTCCTTTTCTGGTGGTCTCCATGGAGTTGGAGTATCAGTAGTTAATGCCCTTTCTGAATGGCTTGAAATAAGAACCTGCTGGCAGGGGAATGAATATATTCAGAGATATAAACAGGGCAAGAAAGATTCGACAATTACAAAAGTTGGCCCATGTGATAAGAGTGGTACAAAAATTACTTTTATGCCAGATTCAAGTATTTTTACAACTATGACTTATAATTTTGATACATTGTCAGGCCGTTTACAGGAATCTGCTTTTTTGAATAAAGGTCTTTCTTTATCATTAAAAGATAAACGTAATAATGATAATAAGAAAGTGACCTATTCTTATGATGGTGGCATAGAAGAATTTATTGAACATTTAAATCAACATCATAGCTGTTTGCATGAGAAAATAGTTTATTTTGAGCATCAAAATAAGAATTATCAATTTGAAATTGCCTTTCAATATAACGAAAACTTTAATGAAAGAATTTTTAGTTATGCTAATAATATTAAAACTGATGAAGGCGGTTATCATGTAACTGGGTTTAAAACTGCTCTGACTAGAGCTATAAATATTTTTGCAGAAAAAAATAATATCTTAAATAAAACCGACCCGTCATTAACCGGGAGCGATTTAAGAGAAGGCCTTACCGCTATTGTTAGTGTAAGACTGCCTGAGCCCCAGTTTGAGGGTCAGACTAAAAATAAATTAGGTAATAGTGATATTAAAAGTAAGATTGATTCAGTCTATTATGATTACTTAACAAGGTTTTTAAATCATAATAGCGATGTAGGTAAAGCAATTGTTAATAAAGCATTGGCAGCAATTAGAGCCAGACAGGCCTCTAAGAAAGCAAGAGAATTAAGCCGGAAGAAAAATTCGATGGTAAGAAAAAATCTGCCAGTAAAACTTGCTGACTGCTCAAGTAGGAAGCCTGAAAATAGTGAATTGTTTTTAGTTGAGGGAGATTCTGCCGGTGGTTCGGCAAAACAGGGAAGAAATAGAGAGTTCCAGGCTATATTACCTTTAAAAGGTAAAATTTTAAATGTAGAAAGAGCAAGGATTGACAAAGTTTTAAATAATGATGAAATTATTTCAATAATCTCAGCCCTGGGAACAGGGATTGGTGAAGATTTTAATCTGGATAAACTTAGATATCATAAGATTATTATAATGACTGATGCAGATGTAGATGGTGCTCATATCGGAACTTTGATTTTGACATTGTTTTATCGGTATATGGAAGAAATCATCAAAAAAGGTCATATATATCTAGCAAAACCACCAATTTATAGAGTAAAAATTGGAAGTAAGGAAGAATATCTTTATAGCGAAAAAGAGCTATTAGAAATTAAGAATAAATATAAAAATAAAAACTTTTCTTTGCAGCAGTATAAAGGTTTAGGTGAGATGAATCCTGATCAATTGTGGAAAACCACAATGGATCCTGCTAATCGGAAATTAATGAAAATTGAGATAGAAGACTCTTTAAAGGCAGATGACATATTTACCCGATTAATGGGGAAAGATACTTCATTAAGAAAAGAATTTATTTTTAATAATGCTGAAGAAGTCGGAGATTTAGATATTTAATTATGTCTTGTTAGAGGAATTATTTCATGGTATAATTTTTTGTATTAGTATTAAAATAAAAGAGGTGGAATTATGTCAAGTAATGAAAAAAGAATTTTGACTGGAGATAGACCAACAGGCAAATTGCATTTAGGACATTATGTTGGTAGCTTGCAGAACAGAATAGATTTACAGGATGAATATGATACTTTTATTATTATAGCTGATGTCCAGGCTTTAACGACAAATTTTGATAATCCTTCTAAAATCAGAAAAGATGTCAGGCAGGTTGCTTTAGATTATCTTGCAGCAGGTATTGATCCTGACAAAGCTACAATTTTTATTCAATCTTTAGTACCTGAGATTGCTGAACTTACTGTCTTTTATTCGATGTTAGTTACAATGAATCAATTAGAGAGGAATCCAACTATAAAAGCTGAAGCTGATCAGTATAATTATAAGGATATGACCTATGGATTTATTGGATACCCTGTTAGCCAGGCTGCAGATATAACTTTCTGTAGGGCTAATTTAGTACCAGTTGGTGAAGATCAGTTGCCTCATATTGAACAGACAAGGAAGATTGTCAGGAAATTTAATAATTTATATGGGGAGGTATTTCCAGTTCCTGAGCCAAAAATCAGTAAATTTCCACGTTTAATGGGACTGGATGGGAAAGCTAAGATGAGTAAGAGTTTAAATAATGCAATTTTCCTTGCTGATACTGAAGAAGAGGTTAAATCAAAAGTGATGACAGCTGTTACTGATCCTGGCAGAATTAGGGCTACAGATCCTGGTAATCCTGATATCTGTACTGTTTTTCATTATCATGATGCTTTTAATACTGAAGAAGTAGATGAAGTAGAAACTAATTGTAGACAGGGGACAATCGGCTGTGTTGATTGCAAAGGTAAACTGGCTAAAAAAATTAATAAATTCTTAGATCCAATGAGAGAAAGAAGAGGGAAATATTTAGATAAGCCAGAACTGATTAGAGAAATTTTAATCAGTGGTACAGAAAAGGCAAAATCTGAAGGTGAAGAGACAATGAAAAAGGTTAGAGAAGTTATGAAAATTGATTATTTTAAGGGAAAGAATATTTAATGGATTATAGAAAAATAGGTCTAATTTTTGGTGGTAAGTCTGCAGAACATGAAGTATCGATTATGTCTGCAAAGTCTGTTTATAAAGAATTATTAAATACTGAGTTTGAAGTTATTCCAATCTTAATTAATAAAGAGGGATACTGGATTGATTTAGAGACTTCTAAGAAAGTTATTGAAGGTGGGATTGATCATTCAAATATTATTAAATCTAAGTTTCAAACTGTTTTTGCCAGTTTAGTTAATAACTTTCCTGAAGGAATTGATTTAATTTTTCCTTTGATGCATGGTCCATTTGGTGAGGACGGAAAAATCCAGGGCTTTTTTGATATTCTCGATATTCCTTATATTGGGGCTGGAACAGCTGCCTCAGCAGTTTCTATGGATAAGATTTATTCTAAAAATATAATTAATAAGTATAATCTGCCCCAGACTGAATACATAACTATTTCAGAAAAGGAATGGGCAAAATCTGGTGATGAACAGGTTTTAGAGATTAAGAGAAAGATAACTGAAAAAATTTCATATCCATTATTTGTTAAACCTGCTAATTTAGGATCCAGTATAGGTATCAGCAGGGTGACCAGTGAAGCTGAAGTTGGTCTGGCTATTGACCTTGCTTTTAAATATGATAATAGAATTTTAGTAGAAGCAGCGGTTGAGGGCAGAGAAATTGAATGTTCTCTGCTTGAAACTGCCAAAGGCTGTATTTCTTCTAAACCTGGTGAGATTATACCTGCTAATGATTTTTATGATTATGATGCCAAGTATTTTTCCGATAATACTGTCTTAATGACTCCAGCTGATTTAGATAGTGAATTAGCAGAAGAGGTTCGTTATTTAGCTGAGAAAACTTTTCAGTTGCTAAATTGTAGCGGGCTGGCAAGGATTGATTTTTTCTTAGATAATGAAAATAATATTTTTATTAATGAAATCAATACTATGCCAGGTTTTACTCCTAAAAGCATGTATGCCAGGATGTGGGAGTCAAGTGGAATAGATTATTCAGATCTATTAAAGAAACTTATTGAAATATCATGATTGTTATTATAGCTTAATTTAGGATATGCTCAATTAAGCTATAATTTTATATTTTAGGAGAACTTTCATAATTATTTTTGAAAAACAATATATTAAGTTCAACCAGGAAAAGAGTAGCTAATAGGCCAGCTGCGATTCAGGACTGGGTTGGTACTGGGTTGGTACTGGGGAGATATTGGTTCAAGTCTATCTCAAGCTTTAATGGCTTTTTTAAAGTTATAACTTTAAATATATTAGTAATAAAGATACTTTAGGTGCTTGAGCTTTATAGAAAAGAGAATATTTTTGATACTAAATAGGACTTTTTAATCATTCCCCTTGAAAAAGGGGAATTTTTTTGTAAAAAAACCCTAAATAAAAAAGGAGTTTTTTGCTCGAAGAAGAATAAGTAAGTATGAGAGTGGTATATTGTGGGTCAAAGTGGTAGAT
>SLSL01000082.1 GCA_007130465.1 Halanaerobiaceae bacterium
CAGCTAAGGCAAATAAAATAACTAAGAAAATAATCACCAATGGGTATGGCAGTCCGCTAAAATCATTAATCGGATGATACAGCCAGTAACTTGCTCCAACTGCCATCGTAAAGCCTAAAACCCAACCATAAACCAATACCCTCTTGTAATCTTTTAACTTTTTCATAACCATAATAGTTGGTACCAGTCCAAGCCAGGCAAGCCAGTAAAGCCCTGGATTACCTAGTGGCAGAGTTAGTAATATTCCAGTTAATATAATAAATAAAATCAACTTAATTACCTCCGTTATTGTAACAGCTTGGCTTCAAGTCCTTCTCTATCTTTAATCAAAATTTTTCTTCCTCTATTATCTATTAAACCTTCATCTTTCAGATGACTTATATTACGGCTTACAGTCTCTCTAGTTAAACCTAAATAATTTGCCAACTGCTGCTGGCTCATTTCCTTTAAAGTCAGGCCATCTTCATCTGCCATATCTAAAAGAGCCTGAATAATCCTGGGCATAGAATCTAAAAGGGCCAGGCTTTCAATCCTGCTCTGAGAGAAAAATAACTTATCAGCCATTGTATTTAGCATACCCCAGCCAATCTCAGGGTTTTCAAGGAAATACTCTTTAAAATCGTCTCTCTTTAAAACATTCAAACTAGAATTCTCAAGGCAGATAGTCGTTGCCGGATAAGTTTCATGCCCAAATAAAATAACCTCACCAAAAACTTCCCCTGGCTCAATAAATTTAACAATATGCTCCTTACCATCAGGAGAATTCCTGGTTATCTTAACCTTGCCTTCACGCAAAAAGAACATACTATCACCTTTATCTCCAGCCAGAAAGATCGTCTCACCTTTCTGATAACTCTTTTCATTTAATAACTGATAAATATCCTCAAGCTGACCATCTTCTAAATCAGAGAATATCAGAAATGATCTTAAAAAATTAAAATCAGTCATACCAGCCCTCCTAAGAATAATTAAAAGACCCAGGACATCAATAATCCTGGATCTTTAAGTAATCAAGTTTATTTCAAAATTACTCCTCTTCTTCCCTGGCAGCCTTAATAACATCTTCAGCTTCCTTTTCAGGAACCCGATCATAATGGGAAAACTCCATTGCAAAACTGCCATAACCGCCGGTCAGAGACTTAAGCTCAGTAGCATAAGTAAACATCTCTGCCTGAGGTACCTGAGCTTTAATAATCTGCTTGCCATTATCAGGGTCCATACCCTGAATTCTGCCTCTACGGGAGTTAAAATCACCCATAATATCGCCCATATAGTCCTCAGGAACTGTTACCTTAACATTCATAATCGGCTCAAGCAATACAGGATTAGCCTGTCCTAATGCCTTTTTAAAGGCTTTAGAGCCGGCAATCTTAAATGCCATCTCAGATGAATCAACATCATGATAGGAACCATCATATAATGTAACTTTAAAGTCTACAACAGGGAATCCAGCTAAAACTCCATCTGCACTGGCCTCTTCAATTCCCTTCTCAACAGCTGGAATATACTGACTGGGGATAGCTCCACCGAAAATCTCCTCTTCAAACTGGAAACCTGAGCCAGAAGATAAAGGCTCTACCTTCATCATAACATGTCCATACTGTCCTCGTCCACCAGACTGTTTCTTATATTTCTCTTCAACATCAACCTTAGACTGGATTGTCTCTCTATATTCAACACTAGGAACACCAGTCACAAAACTAACATCAAATTTCTCCTGACAGATCTTCTTAATAACATCTAAATGAACTGTTCCCATACCGTGAACTAAAAGCTCTTTAGTTGCCCGGTTATATTTAACTTTAAATGTTAAATCTTCTAAGGCATACCTGTTAATCGCATCAGACATCTTATCTTCAGCCTGGCCATCAGCAGGCATAACTTTCTTAACAAGCATCGGAGTAGGTAATTCAATTGGTTCCAGTTCAATCTCATTATCAGGATTAGTAATAGTATCAGATGTGTCAATCTCATCAATCTTGGCAACTGCACCAATCTCACCGGCAACTAACTCATCAACTTCAATCTGCTCTGAGCCATTAAGCTTATAAAACTTAGTAGTCCTAATATCTGTATCCCGATTAGATATATATAATTCGCTATTTTTATTTATCTTACCACTATAAATTCTAAAGATAGATAATTTCCCGATATAAGGGTCAACCATCGTCTTACCAACCCTGGAAACCAGTGGGTCCTCGTCATTAAATTCAACTTCAAGCTCATTGCCTTCAGCATCTTTTAAAGCTCGTGTCATCGCTGCATTTGGATTAAGCTTGACAATATAGTCAAAGGCTTCCTTAACGCCAGAATTAATCGTTGCAACCCCAGAAAATACCGGTACAGCCGTATTGTTGGCCACTGCAGTAAATAAAGTATTCGTTATCTCTTCATCAGTAATCTTTTCATCCTCTAAATATTTCATCATCAATTCATCATCAGATTCAACTACACCTTCAATCAGCTCAAGATAATATTCATCATAAATATCCTGATATTCTTCAGGAATAGGATTCCTATTACCTTGATTATCAATATGTTCTCCAGTTAAAAGATTAATAACACCATTATAATCTTCACCTAAACCAGCCGGTACAGTCATCGGTATTAAAGGTACATCGCTAAAGGCCTGTAAATCAGCAAATAGTCTATCAAATTCTATGCCATCTTTGTCCAGCTTATTAATAAATATAAATCTAGCAAGCTCATCCTGGACAGCTCTATCCCAGACATAATTCGTATTAACCTGAATCCCACTACTACCATCAATTAAAACTACTGCACCTTCAACCATGCTAAAGGCACTGGCTACTTCTCCTCTAAAATCTGCATATCCTGGAGTATCAATCAAATTGACTTCTTTCTTGTTCCAGGGAAAAGAGAAATAGGAATTAGTAATCGAATATTGCTGCTTCTTTTCCACAGGGGTAAAATCTGAAGCGGTATTGCCTTTCTCAACAGTGCCTGCCTCTTTCTTTTTACCGGCATTAACTAACACCATTTCAGTAAAAGTAGTCTTACCTGCTCCCCCATGAGAAACTAGTGCGAGGTTTTTAATGTTCTTTGTCTGATATTTGGACAATCTTAACACCAACCTTTCCCTTTATTAATAATTTAATATAATTTAACATCTGATTGTTATTTATTTATTCTATATAGTTCTGATTAATTCCTGCATTTTTGTTAATTTAATTTTAGATTTTTATTATAATTCAGCAGAAACCTATTAAATCAAGCTTATTTAGAATAATTAGCAATAAAAAAATCCTGCCTAAAAATTTTATTCCATATAGGATAGCCAGTTTATATTGAATTATTTCTATTTTAAGTTAATCATTATTCGATCTAGAAACAGTAATCCTTCGGTAATGCTCCGGGATTGCTCCGGGATTGCTCCGGGACTGCTCCGGGACTGCTTTGGGACTGCTTTGGGACTGCTCCAGCTTATGACCAGGGTAATATTACATTTCTTAGATCAATATAATTTAATCAGGATTACATCCTGCCAATTTAAAAAATTTTAATAAGAATCTTATCTCTTAATCTAAACTATACTATATAAACAATTAGTAAGTAAATAGCTCCCTGATGCAAACAATAAAAAAACTGGCTGAAAATTTTAATTCTCAGCCAGACTTTTAAATTTTAAATTATATTTTATAAGAAGTTTACTTTTCTCCTCATGAAATTAAAAGCTTATCTACTCAAAGAATCAATAACTAAACTTGCTCCACCATCAGCAGAAACTCCATGTCTCTCAAAGAAGCCCTGGCCTGACATTAAAATATATCTATACTGGACTCTTGAACCTGCACTATATCTGGTAGAAGCACCCTGCTCGGTCTGGGCAATAGTTATTAACTCGCCATCAGTATTAAAGAATCCTAAATCAAGTGGAACTCTAACTTTATCTAGTAAATGAGTGGCAACAGTGTCTCTAGTATATCTATATAAGATAGCAGTATCATTAACTACATCTGCGCCAACACCTCTAAAACCTGCATTTCTAGCATCAGAAGTTTCAGCTATTCTAATATCAAGAGTAATAGTCTCGCCAGCATCATTAATCATCTGAATCTGACCAACAGGCATTTCAGAGAGGGCCTTAGTTATCCTGGAATCACTTCTTACAGTTACTGCATAATAACCTCCAACAACTATGGCCAGAATAGCCAAAACAACAATAACTTTTCCCTTCATGCCCAATTTTTCATTTATTGATTTTACATTCATTTTAAATCCCTCCTCATTTTTTTGCATATGCACATATTTATATCTTGACAAATGTACATATGTTATATATAGTATAACTATAAAAGACAAATAAGTCAACTACTTTTTTTAAAAAAAGGAGAGATAAAATATGCATGACAAATTCGCTTATTTCTTTAAAAGCTTTTCCCACAATTCCAGAAATAAAATTCTTCGTCTACTTGCCGAAAATCAGGAGATGACAGTCGATGCCCTGGGCAAAAAAATGCAGATAAATCCATCAACTATTTCCAGACATTTAAATACTCTAAAAATGCAAGGTGTTGTTCAAATGAGAGTCGATGCCCCCTCACATTATTACAGTATAAATGAAACTACTATCCAGAATAAATTCAATGAGTTCATGGAATACCTTAATTTTAAAGAGGAAAAATATGAAATTAAGAAATAAACCTCTACTCGGCTATTTTCTACTGGGACTGGCACTGTTAAGTTCACTATTTCTCTTGTTTTTCTCTGAAGGATTTGCTGAAAATATTATGGTAGAATTAATAGGAGCCATATTCTTCATATTAATTATCGACCAGCTTCTTTTAAAATCAGAAAGAAAACAATGGCAGGTAGTAAAGCATGAAATAGAATATCTTCTATCAAGAACATTGAACTCATTAAGAGATGATATCTTAATTAATATGCTAGGATTTCATCCAAAGACTTCATATAGCAATAATATTGAAGAAACAGAAAAATCAATCCGAAAAGAAAAAGATACTTTCTTAAAATCTATTTTAGAGATGAAAGATGAAAAAATTATTGATCTTATAAAAGAAAATTATTTAAAGTCCATAGAATCCTATGATGATTTCTTTTTAGAAAAAGCTGAAGACCTCTGGCGAACTATTAATAATAAATATTCAGACCAATTTGAACCAGAGGAAATAAAACTTTTTATTTCTCTAAACCTTTATCTCAGAGATCTTAATCATGGCCTAAAAACCTATCAGAAATCTTTTAAGTTTACGGATAAAAAAGAATATTTCCAACAAAAAGGTAAACGAAATATCCTCCATAACACAAAAGAAATTATAGAAACACTAATTGAACTTAAAGAATTAGGCTATCAACCTACAGCCCTTTTTATAGAAGAAGATTATGAGTAAAAGTTAAAGCTGACCAGAAAAACTCTGGTCAGCTTATTCTTAAAATATAAGACCAGTAATATAATCTATATTCTGGCCTGCAGATACATCCAGATTTCCTCTTGAGATATATTCCTCAATAGTCGAACTCTCATTGGCAAAAATAACAGTTCCATTAGGAGCATTAATATTTA
>SLSL01000256.1 GCA_007130465.1 Halanaerobiaceae bacterium
GCTCAGATTATATTGGCTGACAGAAATAACAGATTAGAAAAATGGTTTTCCTGCATGAACTGGGAAATCAACCAGGAAAAAATACAACCAAAAATAAAAGAAGCAGCAAGCAAAAATAAAGAAAGGCTTACTGATGGTCAAAAGGAAACAGCCAGTTATCTTAAGGCTTTAAAAGCACATATGCCGGCTTTAGAAGGTCCAGATTCAGGTAAGAACTGGGTTAAGGGTTTACGTAAGATAGCTAGTATTTAAGTCAATGTAATGAGCAATAAAAAAGATAAGGAGTAGTATGTCTAAATCAAATAAAAGTAAAAATAAAAAAAGTTTAAGTGAGCAAAAATGTTTAAACAAAAAAAGTAAACCATTTAAAAACAATATTTAAGGGTATATATTTTTAAAAATAGTGAGGCCAAGAGAAGTTCCCACAAAAGCTTGACAGAAACTTAAGAAATTAATTGATTGACATTAAAATATTTTTTTGTTATGCTAAATATAATACCTAAAAGGGGGTTATTATGTCAACTCAAAAACCGAAAATTGAAATTTATACTTTGGAATGGTGTCCTTACTGTGAGAAAACCAAAGCATTATTAAAGAGTAAGGGTTTTTCTTATGAAGAATCAAATCTTAATGAAGAAGACATAAAAGAAGAAATGGAAGAAAGAACTGGTGGTGCAAAAACAGTGCCACAGATTTTTATTGATGACAAGCATATAGGTGGCTATGATCAACTTATTGAAGCCAATACATCTGGAGAACTTGACCCGCTTTTGGGTCTTGAAGAGGAAGATTCTTATACTGAAAAACTTTGGGATCTGATTGTAATAGGTGCGGGACCTGCCGCCTTTAGCTCAGCGCTTTATGCTGTTCGTAAGGGACTGGATGTTTTAATTCTGGCTAAAGATATGGGAGGACAGATTTTAGAAACAGATGTGATAGAGAATTATCCAGGAATTAGTTCAGTAGTTGGAGCGGATCTTGCTCAAAATTACTGGCATCAGGTCGAAGAATATGGAGTTAAACTAAAACTTGGTGAAGAAGTAATAGGTCTTAAAAAAATAAAGGATAAAGAATTTAAAGTTATAACCAGTTCAGATAAAGAGATAAAATCAAAATCTATAATTATAACTACTGGAGCACATAGCAGGAAATTAGGGGTAATGGGAGAAAATAGGTTTAAAAGTAATGGAGTTCATTATTGTGCCATCTGTGATGGATATATGTATGCAGGAAAAAATGTTGCTGTAATTGGCGGAGGCAACTCAGGTTTAGAAGCAGCTTTAGACCTTGCTAAAATAGATTGCCAGGTAAGTTTAATTGAATTTGAAAAGCAATTAAATGGAGATAAGGTACTTCAGAAGAAAGTTGCTGAAAATGAAGCAATTGAAATTTATACTGGTACTGCTATTCAAAGAATCATGGGTGAAGATAAAGTGGAAGAAATTGAAATTCAGGATAGGGATACAGAGGAGTATCAGAAATTAAAAGTTGATGGAGTTTTTATAGAGATTGGATATGAACCAAATAGTGAATTTGTAAAAGATACTCTTATGATTAATGATTATGGTGAAATCATAATAAATGATGATAATATGACGTCAGTTGAAGGTATCTGGGCAGCAGGTGATGTTACAAATATAAAAGATAAACAGGTTATTGTAGCTGCAGCTGAAGGAGCCAAGGCTGCATTAAGGGTTAATAAATATCTTTCTTAAGTTAGTTGGAGGTGTTTTTATCTATAAATTATATTGCAGATTATATCAGTTAATTCTTAGGTTTATTTCTAAATTTATAGAGTGGCGTCAGCCAGAAGTAATAGAAGGTTTTAATTCATCTAAAAAAATTTCACAATTACTAAAGCAAGAAAATCTTAATAAGTTATTGATTGTTACAGATTCAAATTTATTATCATTAGGTTTACTTGATGAATTATTGCTTGATTTAGATAATAATGATATTAAATATAAAATTTATGACAGCGTAAAAACTAACCCAACAATAAGTGTAGTTGAATCAGGATATAATTGCTATCAAAGAAATAAATGTGATAGTATTATAGCTTTTGGAGGTGGATCGCCAATAGATGTAGCTAAGGCTATTGGGGCTAAGGTGGCTAGACCAGATAAAAACCTTAGAGAGATGAAAGGATTACTAAAAATAAGAAAAGAAATTCCACCTCTTTTTGCAATACCAACAACTGCAGGTTCTGGCAGTGAAGCAACTCTGTCTTCTGTAATAACTGATAGTGAAAATAGTGATAAGTATGCAATAAATGATCCAGTTTTAATTCCAAATTATGCTATTCTTGATCCTGTTTTAACTGTTGAACTCACTCCTCATTTAACAGCTATTACTGGCATGGATGCTCTTACCCATGCTATTGAAGCTTATATAGGCAAAAATAATACAGAAGAAACAAAAAGATTGAGCAGACAAGCAGTAAAACTTATATTTAATAATATTTATTTAGCTTATAAGGATGGGGATGATCTTCAAGCTAGAAAGAATATGTTAAAGGCATCTTATTATGCAGGACTTTCTTTTACCAGGGCTTATGTTGGTTATGTTCATGCGATGGCTCATTCTTTAGGCGGTTATTATGATATATCTCATGGTTTAGCTAATTCCGTTATTCTTCCTACAGTTCTTGATTTTTATGGAGAGAATGTTCATAATGAACTTGCTGAACTTTCCAGGGTAGCAGGACTATCAACTGAAAATCAATTAGTAAGGGATGAAGCCGAGGGTTTTATTAATTCTATTATAGAATTAAATCAGAAAATGAATATTCCTCCCAGGATTGAAGAAATAAATCGAAATGATATCCCTGAACTTGCTAAAAGAGCCATAGAAGAAGCAAATCCATTATATCCAGTTCCAGAAATTTTAACTGAAAATGATATGAAGAGTTTATTTCATGAAATTAACAGAGCCGATAATAATTCTTAGCTTTCTAGCAGCAATAAGTTTATATAAAAAGTATTCTATGGTATATCAGAAAACCCTGTAGGACATAATTTACTACAGGGTTAAATTTTAAAATAATAAAGAATTTATCTATTTATCATTATTAATTTATTTCTTTCTTCCAAACATATTTTAATAATTTCATCATCAAGAATAATATCTGTTTCAAAGATAATTATGCAATGTTCAAAACATGCATCGCATTAATTAAGATATCTTCACTTATATTATATGCTTGTTAAAACTAAGTTGCCCATTTCCTGCCACCAGACTTCGAGGTTAATAGGTTCAAATATTTCTCCAGGTCCTAAAACCATCATTATATTAGAGAAACCTTCTTCACAGGGATGGACAGTAGCATATATTTTATCATTATATTTTACATCAAATGTCTGATTTCCAGGCACACCTAAATCAACATTCTCTCTTAAACCTATTAATGAAATCATTACTATATGCTGTTCCCCTGAACCAAAATCAGCAATCCCCACCATTGCCGAACCTTCTGCAATACATCCATAATCTGCATATTGAGATACGAGGTCTATTTTTTCAGCAAGCATAGTTATATTATTATCGACAATAACAGCCCCGCCACCATTAATAGAAACTCTCTCAATAGCTAATACATTGCCATTAACAAAAGCTACAATCCCAAAAACCAATAACAGTATAATTGCCTTTTTCATTTTTAGCTCCCCCCATTTAAATTTTTTTAACTTAAAGCTTGAATTAGTCAATATATTCTGACAATTCTAAACGCAAAAAGACTTTCCATTGGTCAGACTGCACATTTTTTCCAAACTGATACCTTTTACCATTCAATTATATCATCTTATTAAAAGCGATCAGTCATATATCAGTCATATACCAGTCATTTTTCAGTCATATTATTTTGATTTTTTTGTTGATATATTATATCATAACTTTAGCTTGATAAAACTAATGATTTCTGGAGGGATTAATTATCAAAGATCCTAAAAGAATAGAAAGACAAGATAAAGAAAAAGACAAATCGATTCCATTTATAATTACAAGTTCATATTTTCTATCGTTTATTTTCATACGTTTAGCAGTGATAATTGCAGGCTCTGCCGGCAGTGCTGCTTCTCAGGCTGTTAAAGATGGAGAAATAAGATTTTATGTAGGTACTAATGTAGTTTTGTTTGGTTATCATATTCACCATCTGTTTTTTGGCATCTTGCTCATATGTCTTGCTGGTTGGTTTGCTATTGTAGGATCAAATTATTTTAGTAAAAGAGATACTGCATTGATGTACGGGATTGGAATGGGATTATTCATGGATGAAATTGGGTTGCTTTTATCCTGGGGAGACTACTGGTCTAGCACAACCTATATATTGGTTCTGTTGTTAGCTGGTATTTTTCTTAATATAGTCTACTTCCCTGATTTTTGGGCAGATGTAAGAGGACATTTAACCCATGTTAATCCCAAAAGGATGACAAATTTAGGTGCAGGTAAGACATTTGTTCTAAGGAGGGTTGATATATTGGCAGAAGAAACAAGTAATACAAGCAAAGTAAGTTTAACATTTTCAGGGTTGTTATATATAGCAGTAGGTATTTTAGTATTGGCTTTTCCAGACCTGGTCTATTACTGGGTAGCAGGTGGTTTTTTATTACAGGGTTTAAGTTCACTTGTACAGGCCTGGAATAGCTAAATATAATTATTTTTGCCTGGCAACATGCCAGGCAATTTTTATGGTATAATAATTCTATAAAATGTAATTGAGGTGTAAAAAATGGAATCTGAATATAAATTAAATTCACCTTTCTTTTATGTTAATCCGAAAGCCTATGTATTCGGTAAAGAACTTTTAAAGTTTGCAAAAGAGGCAGATAAAATATCAGCGAGATACGATATACAGATAATTCTTTCACCACAGCCAACAGATATTCGCTTGATTTCAAATAACACAAATCATTTATTAATCTTTGCCCAGCATATTGATCCATTAAATAAAGGGAGAGGACATGGTTTAATTCTTCCAGAAGCAGTAAAAGAAGCAGGGGCACAAGGAGTTGTTTTAAATCACGGGGAATATCAGCTTAAATTTTCACAGATATCCAAAGCTATTAATATAGCTAAAAATTTAAAATTATTAACCCTTGTTGCTGGAGAATCATTATCAGAACTTGCTGCTTTATCCAGATTGGCTCCAGACATTATTCTTGCTGAACCATCAGAATTGATAGGAACTGGGAAAAGAAGTGATGAGAACTATATAAAAAAGTCCATTAAAATTATTAAAGATATTGATCTTGAGATAAAAGTAATGCATGGAGCTGGAATTAGTTCAGGAGAAGATGTTAAAGATATAATAAGTCTAGGCTCTGATGGTGCCGGAGCGGCCAGTGGAATTTTTGAATCTGATAATCCAATAAGAGTATTAGAAGAACTTGTTTCTTCAATTAGCA
>SLSL01000191.1 GCA_007130465.1 Halanaerobiaceae bacterium
GATTTCTGTTTGGTCCTATAACTGAAATGTTAGATAAAAGGTCATCTAAAATCAAAAATGATCTTAAAGAGGCTAGAGAACAGAAAGAAAAAGCTCGTAAATTAAAAGAAGAAAGAGAAGCCGAATTGAAAAAGGCAAGGAAGAAGTCTCAGGCAATAATTGAAGAAGCAGAGTCTCAGGGCGATAAGAGAGCTGAAGAAATTATTGAAGCAGCTGAAGAGGAAGCCCAGAGAATTAAGGAGAAGAATCTTGCTGAAATTGAACAGGCCAAGGCTGAAGCAGCTGATGATCTAAGACAGGAAGTAGCCGGTCTGTCATTAAAAGTTGCAAGTAAGTTTCTTTCTGAAGAATTGGATGAGAAAGATCATATTGAATTAGTGAATAAATATCTAAAAGATATAGAAGATTCAGGGTTAGGTGAAGTCGGATGATAGAGAATGAGATTGCCAGGAAGTATGGGCAAGCAATTTTTGAGTTAGCCTCTGAAAAAGAAAAACTAGATGAAGTAAATGAAGATCTGCAACTTTTAAGGGATACTATAAGAGAATCATCAGATTTCAAGAACCTGCTTTATCATCCCAGGATTGAACTTGAAAAGAAGAAAGAAGTATTTTTCAAAATCATGGGAGATGAGATATCAGAACTGACTGCGCAATTTTGTCAGCTGTTAATTGACAAAAGAAGAATAACTTCTTTAAAGGCTATTGCTAGAGATTATGAGTTAAGGTTAAAAGAATTTAGCAAAATTTTAGAAGTAGAACTTAAGGCAGCAGTTAAATTGCCAGATGATTTGATTGAGCAGATCAGAACTAAACTCGCTGATATATTAGATTATGAGATTGAATTAAATACTGAAATAGATGAAGATTTAATTGGTGGTATTAGAATAAAGATAGGCGATAAAGTGGTTGATGGAAGCATTAAAGCAGAACTGGAAAATTTACAGAAAAGATTAGAACAAATACCTGTTAGCAAGTTAGGGGTGGAATGAAATGAAACTCAGACCGGAAGAAATTAGTTCGATTATAAAGAATGAAATTGAAAATTATGGTAGTGATTTAAAGACTACCGGGGTCGGAACAGTTTTAGATGTCGGTGATGGTATAGCACATGTTTATGGTTTAGAAGATTGTATGTCTATGGAGCTTGTTGAGTTTCCGAATGAAGTTTATGGTATGGCTTTAAATCTTGAAGAAGATAATGTAGGTATTGTTATTCTTGGTGATGAGAGAAAAATTCAGGAAGGCGATGAAGTAAAGAGAACTGGAAAAGTTATTGAAGTTCCAGTTGGTGAAAATATGCTTGGACGAGTTGTTAATTCATTAGGTCAGCCGATAGATGGCAAAGGTAAAATAGATACAGATAAGACTCGGCCAACTGAATTTAAAGCGCCAGGAGTTATCACCCGTGAACCTGTTAAAGTTCCATTACAGACTGGTTTGAAAGCTATTGATTCAATGATTCCAATTGGTCGTGGCCAGCGTGAATTGATAATAGGTGACCGTCAAACTGGTAAGACTGCCATTGCTATTGATACAATTATAAATCAACGTGATAACGATGTAATTTGTGTTTATGTATCAATTGGGCAGAAAGCATCTAATGTCGCCAGACTTAGAGAAAGACTTGCCAGGGAAGGTGCAATGGATTATACAATTATTGTATCTGCTACTGCTAGTGAGCCGGCACCTCTTCGCTACATAGCTCCTTATGCAGGTTGTGCTATGGGAGAACACTTTATGTATGATCAGGGTAAAGATGTATTGGTGGTTTATGATGATTTATCCAAACATGCTGATTCTTATCGCGCAATGTCTCTATTATTAAGGAGACCACCAGGCCGTGAAGCTTATCCTGGAGATGTCTTTTATCTACATTCACGTCTATTAGAGAGAGCTGCTAAATTGAATCCTGATTATGGTGGGGGTTCCTTAACTGCTCTGCCAATAATTGAAACTCAGGCTGGTGATGTTTCTGCATTTATACCGACAAATGTAATCTCAATTACTGATGGTCAGATATATCTTGAGAGTGAGTTGTTCTTCTCAGGTGTACGCCCGGCTATTAATGTTGGTATTTCAGTATCTCGTGTAGGTGGAGATGCTCAGATAAAAGCTATGAAACAAGTTGCTGGTACTTTAAGACTTGATTTATCACAGTATCGTGAATTAGAGGCCTTCTCTCAGTTTGGATCAGATCTTGATCAATCTACACAGAGACGACTGGCCCGGGGTGAAAGAATTGTTGAAGTTCTTAAGCAGAATGAAAATCAACCGATGCCTGTTGCTGAACAGGTAGTTATAATATATGCTGTAACCAATGGTTATTTAGATGATATTCCAGTAAGTAATATTCGTCGTTTTGAGAAAGAATTATTATCTTATTGTCGCTCAAGTTATAACGATCTCCTTGATGATATTGTTGAGGTAGGCAAGATGACAGATGAAATTGAGGAGAAGTTAAAAGAGGTTATTACTGAATTTGCTGAAACTTTCTCAATTAAAGAAGAAAGCATTGTAGGCGATGTTGATGAGATTGAAGAGTCAGATGATGAATTAGCAGGTTAATTATTGAGTTAGAGAATAGAGGTGAGTAAGTTATGGAATCGATGCGCGATATTAAAAGACGCATAAGTAGTGTTGAAAACACTAAGAAGATTACCAGGGCGATGAAAATGGTTGCAGCTGCTAAATTGCGTAATGCTCAGGATAAAGCAGAATCAGCCAGACCATTTTTTAATCGGACCCGTGAAATCTTAGAAGATATTGTTAAAAATACTGAAGAAACAGAAGATCATCCTCTTCTGAAAGCTCCAGATTCTGCTAAAGATTCGACTCTATATATTGTTGTAACTGGAGATAGAGGTTTATGTGGGGCCTATAATTCAAGAGTACTAAAACAGGCTGATCGTTCACTTTCAAAGAATCCAGGCCCTATAATTCCAATTGGGAAAAAGGGGTATAAGCATTTTCTGAGAAGTGATCAGGATATACTAACTAAATATGTCAATATTGATGATTATCCAGATTTCTGGTTTGCCCGCTCAATTACTGATGATATTTTAAATCCTTACATGGAACAAGAAATCAACGAGGTTAGGTTAATATATACCCACTTTGATTCTCCATTAAATCAAACTGTTTATGAACTCCCTTTATTACCTGTTATACCTCCAGGAAAACGGGGCGAAATGAAAACAGTTGCTGAGGAAAACAATGAAGGGGAAAAAAGTGAAAAAGATCGTCAGGTTGATTATTTATATGAGCCATCAACCCAGGAGGTTTTAGATGAATTATTACCTCAGTATTTAAATAATATTATTTTTGCTGCATTACTAGAATCTAAAGCTAGTGAGTTTGGAGCCAGAATGACAGCTATGGACTCTGCAACTGAAAATGCTACAGAGATGATAGATGATTTGACACTGTCATATAATAGAGCAAGACAGTCAGCTATTACAAAAGAGATTAACGAAATAGTAAGTGGAGCAGAAGCGCTTAAATAATTTTGATCAAAAATAGAAAATTTATTGTTAGTTGTAACAAAGGAGGAATTTAGAGTGAGTAATCAGAATGATACCGGCAAGGTAATTCAGGTTATTGGACCGGTTGTAGATATGGAATTTCCACCTGGGAAATTACCTAATATCTATAATGCAGTTAAAATTATTGATGAAGAAAAGGATATAGATTTAACCTGTGAAGTTATGCAGCAACTCGGAGATAATAGGGTCCGTGCAGTTGCGATGGATTCAACTGAAGGGCTTGTCCGGGGGATGAAGTCAATTGATCAGGATGCACCAATTACTGTTCCAGTTGGAGATGAGGTTTTAGGTAGAATCTTTAATGTTTTAGGTGAAACTATTGATGAACAGGGTGAAGTAGATGCTGTTGAGAATCATCCGATTCATAGAGATCCACCAGCATATGACCAACAGGCTACCAGTACAGAAGTATTTGAAACAGGCATAAAAGTTATTGATCTGCTGGCACCTTATTCAAGAGGAGGTAAAGTTGGATTGTTCGGTGGAGCTGGTGTAGGAAAAACTGTATTAATTCAGGAATTAATTAATAATATAGCTATTGAGCATGGTGGTTATTCAGTTTTCTCTGGTGTAGGTGAAAGAACCAGAGAAGGTAATGACCTTTATCTTGAATTCCAGGAAGCTGATATTTTAGATAAAGTTGCTCTGGTATTTGGTCAGATGAATGAGCCCCCAGGAGCTAGAATGAGAGTTGGTCTTACTGGTTTGACAATGGCTGAATATTTTAGAGATCATGAGGGTCAGGATGTTTTGCTTTTCATTGATAACATATTCCGTTTCATCCAGGCCGGTCAGGAGGTTTCTGCGTTATTAGGTAGAATGCCTTCAGAGGTAGGTTATCAGCCAACTTTAGCTCAGGATGTCGGTGCTTTACAGGAGAGGATTACTTCGACTAAAAAAGGCTCAATTACGTCTGTTCAGGCTATTTATGTTCCTGCAGATGACTTAACTGACCCTGCACCTGCAACAACCTTTGCTCATTTAGATTCAACAACTGTTTTATCCCGTTCAATTTCAGAGAAAGGTATTTATCCAGCTGTTGATCCCCTTGATTCTACATCTCAGATTCTTGAGCCGAGAATAATTGGTCAGGAACATTATGATGTTGCAAGACAGGTACAGGAGATTTTACAGCAGTATAATGATCTTCAGGATATAATAGCTATTCTTGGTATGGAAGAATTATCTGAAGAGGATAAGATTGTTGTAAATAGAGCAAGAAGGCTTGAGAGGTTCTTATCTCAGCCATTCTTTGTTGCTGAGCAGTTTACCAATGTCCCTGGTAAATATGTTCCACTAGAAGAGACTATTAAGGGCTTCAAAGAGATCCTGGATGGCAAACATGATGATAAGCCTGAAGAAGCCTTCTATATGGTTGGTGGAATTGACGAGGTTGTCGAGAAAGCGAAGAAACTGGAAGCCGGTGATTAATAATGGCTAAAGTTCAATTGGATATAACGACTCCTAGAAGAGTTGTATATAGTAATGAAATAGATATGCTGATCGCAAGAGCTATTGATGGTAATATTGGTATTATGCCAGGCCACACGCCTCTTGTGACTGCTCTGGAAAATTCTGTTGTTAGAGTTAAAAATAATGATGAGGAGATTCCAATTCCTATCAGTGATGGGTTTTTAGAAGTTAAACCTGATAAAATTAATTTAATTGTTAGAACAGCAGAATTGCCTGAAGAGATTGATCTTCAAAGAGCTAAAAAGGCAAAAGAGCGGGCAGAAAGAAGATTGAGAGAAGAAAAGTCTAAAGTGAGTCAGGCTCGTGCTGAGGCTGCTTTAGATAGGGCTGTAAGTAGGATTAATGCAGCTAAATCAAAATCAAATAGATATGGA
>SLSL01000215.1 GCA_007130465.1 Halanaerobiaceae bacterium
CAGCGTGGGGCTATCTGTAGAGCTTTAATCAATCAACCTGATATTATTTTTGGCGATGAACCAACTGGAGCTCTAAATTCTTCAGCTTCCCAGGAGGTATTAAATATTTTAAATGATATTAATAATCAGGGCACCACAATGCTGATAGTTACCCATAATATCAAAGTAGCTACTAGAGCTGAAAAAATTATTTATTTATCTGATGGCAATATTAAAGCAGAATACAATGCCGGAAAATATAATAAAGAAGATATTGTTCAAGAAGATAGAGAAACTGAGATAAATAATTGGCTTAAGGCTAATGGCTTTTAATCAGATTATTTTTAAGTTTATTAGTAATAAAACAGGAATAAGAAGATTGATATTTAATAAGTTTTTAATGAAATTTGTACTAATTTTTTGGTTTTTGCAGGAATATTTTTATAGACAATGAATTAGCTAAACAATAGATATTTACTTTTTAAATAGTCTTTCGTTCTGTTTTCATAAGTGGAATGGAAGATTTTTTATTTAAAATTAATTAAAATTTCTCAGGGAGGTTTTATTAAATGAATAAGACTTCAGGATTCTTTAAAAGCAAGACCAGAACTCTTTTGATTTTTATGCTGGCAGCGGCATTAATTTCATTTTTTGGTTTTGTAGACTCAGTTGCAGCTGAAATTGAGCCTGTTCCAGAAAATCATCTTAGAATCCACGTCCAGAGAGAAGCTGAAGATTATGATGAAGTAGGACTCTGGATCTGGGAAGATGTTGCCACCTGGTCGGAGGATATCGCTGGCTGGCCTGAAGGCTCTACCTGGCTGGAAGACAAACCTCGAACTGATTTTGGAACCTATGTTGATGTTGAACTTGCAGAAGATCCTGAAGAAGTAGGTTTTCTTCTCAATAATAAAGCTGGAGATAATCTTACTGAAGATAAATTTGTAGAAATTTTTGACCCTGATTTAAATGAAATCTGGCTTAGACAGGAAAATGATCAGCATGAAATCTATTTTTATGAACCGGTTGACTTGCCTGAAAACACAGTGCGAATTCATTTTAAACATGAGGAAGTTGAAGATTACGAAGACTGGGGCCTTTGGACCTGGGGTGATGTGGTTACTCCGGCAGAGGAAAGAGGCGACTGGCCTGATGGGGCCTATAGTTTTCAGTCTGATCAAATTACCGAATATGGAGCCTATCTTGACATAGAAACTGAGGAGGTGCCTACCCAGATTAATTTTCTGGCTGTAAATATGGAGACTGAAGAGCAAACTGCAGATATTAATGTTTCTGAACCTGATAGAGATCAATATTTCTTCCGCTGGGGCGATGAGAGAGCCTATACTAACCCCCATTATATTGCAGAAGAAGATATGATGGCTGCAACTCTCCTGCAGGATAGTGTTAAACTTATCTTTAACAGCACCGCAGGTTTAAGCGAAGAAGATTTAGATAATGTGGTGATTGAAGATAGGGAAAATCAAAGCTATGAATATGATGAAGTTGAAATCATTCATGAAAGAGCAGTCGAATTGCGAGGAAATTTTGATTTTATGGCAGAAAAGGAGCCATATCAGGTAAGCTGGCAGGAGGAAACTGTTACAGCTAGGCTTAACTGGCGGCTGATCGATGAGCTTTATTCCAATGAAGATGATTTAGGCGTGAAGCTACATGATGATGGCTCAGTGACTCTCAAACTATGGTCACCTCGGGCTGATCAGGTTCAGGTTGTGCTTTATGACAGCGAAGATCAACATAAGATAATTACTGAAGATATTGATATGAATAAAAATGATAAAGGTGTATGGCAGGTTGATTTAACTGAAGAAAATACTGGCATAGAGGATCTCACCGGTTATTATTATCATTATAGAGTGGAATTTGAAGGTGAAAGCAATCTGGTTTTAGATCCGTATGCCCCATCAATGGCAGCCTGGAATAGCAATCCTGAAGCTGATGAACCTGAATATCCTGTTGGTAAGGCGGCTATTGTAGATCCGGCTGAAATTGGGCCAGAACTTGAAAGATCTGATATCGCCAATTATGAGAACCGGGAAGATGCAATAATCTATGAGATGCATGTCCGGGATTTTACCTCTGACCCTGATATTGAAGATGAACTGGAATATCAGTTCGGTACATTTAGGGCTTTTACAGAGAAATTGGATTATTTAGATGAATTGGGAGTTACCCATGTGCAACTGATGCCAGTTATGAACTATGTACATGGCAATGAATTGGAAAATCATATTAGAGAAATGGATTATTCCACCCGGGGCAATAATTACAATTGGGGTTATGACCCTCATAGTTATTTTGCTCTAAGTGGTATGTATTCGGAAAATCCTGAGGACCCTGAATTGAGGATTGAAGAATTTAAACATCTGGTCAACGAAATTCATGATAGAGATATGGGCGTGATTCTGGATGTCGTCTATAACCATACTGGAGCTGTAAATATTCTTGAGGATGCAATGCCCTATTATTATCATTTCATGGAAGCTGATGGTGCCACAAAAACCAGTTACGGCGGCGGGCTGTTGGGTAGCACCAGAGATATGACTGAACGGCTGATGCTAGATTCTATCCTTTACTGGGTTGAGGAATTTAAAGTTGATGGTTTCCGCTTTGATTTGATGGGTGACCATGATGCTGAAACCATGGAGAAAATATATGAAAGAGCAAGTGAAATCCATCCTGATATACTCATGCTTGGAGAAGGCTGGGAAGTCTATGAAGGTGATGCTTTAGATGATGTATTCCAGGAAGATATTATGCCTGCAGATCAAGGGTGGATGGAGCACACTGAAACTATTGGAGTCTTCAATGATGATATCCGTGATGAGCTGAAGTCAGGGTTTCCTGATGAAGGAGAACCCCGTTTCCTCACCGGTGGCCCCAGGGAAGTTACTAGAATTATAGATAATATTAAGGCTCAGCCCCATAATTTCATTACAACTGATCCTGGTGATGCAATCCAATATGTGGCCAGTCATGACGATCTAGCCTTTCATGATGTTATAGCTGTAAGTGCAGGGCTTGACCCTGATCATTATCAGCAGGAGATTCAGCAGCGAATTAGACTTGGCAATACAATGATTATGACCTCTCAGGGTACGGTATTTATGCATGGTGGACAGGAATATGGCCGTAGCAAACAATTCCGTGAAGAAATTGATGAACAGCCTTATTCAACTAATCAAGGTCTGGACTCTGAAGGCAAGCCTTTCGATTATCCCTATTTTGTCAATGACTCCTATGATTCTACCGATGCTATCAATATGTTTGATTGGGAAAAAGTAAGAGAAAGTGGAATCCATAGAGAGACAAAAGAATTTACTGCTGGGCTGATTGAACTCAGGCATTCGACTGATGCCTTTGGTTTAGAAAATATGGAACTTGTAGAAGCGAAAGTTGAAGGAGTTGACTCTCCTGATATTGATGAGCAGGACTTAGCAGTAGCTTATCAGACCAGAGAAGATGATAATACTTCCTATCTTGTAATAATCAATGCTGATACTGAAACCAGAACTTTTGAGCTGGATATGAATCTTGAAGGTGCAGAAATACTGGTTGATGGCGAGAATGCTGGCACAGAAGAAATTATGGATCCTAGCGGTGTTATAATTGAAGAGAATACAGTGGAATTATCTGGACTAACTCCAGTTGTCTTGAAATTGAAATAGAAATATAATTAAAATTTCTTAATAATTAAATTATGTCCTGGCTGTCTGAATAAGTCAGCCAGGATTTTTTCTGTCTTGTAATTTATAAAAAGTGAAGATGTCTTTTAAGAGATAGCTTTTAATAAAGCATACTATTGAGTTACAAAAAGATTTCAAAGGAGAAAAAGGAAATTGCAAATGTCAGGTCTTTTAAAATCCAGGGGTTAAGATATAATGAATATAGATATTATTCCAGCCAGTAATTTCTGGACTACTTAACGGAGGTGGTAACCGTCGGGTAAGGGCCAGGTGCCTGGCTGTTTTTTTTCTTTTAAAATATAGATTATCAGGGCCAGAGAATAGGCCAGAAATTATATGAAAGCCTTAATTATGGCCTAATCCTGGGTCTTCTTATAGTTAGAGAAAATGAGCATAGATGAGCATTTTGCATCTGGTTTATGCCTGATTAAATTTGCTGATATCTTCAGAGGTCCAGGTTTTATCCTGCCAGTCTCTTTCTTCCAGTTTTTTTAAAGTGGTTTTAACTTCCTCGTAATAGGCTCCATTAATATGCAGGCTGTCAACAATATGACAGTAACTACCTATTGGGATATCTAGCTTATCTGCTATATATTGCTGCACACTATAAAATGCCAGCATATTGGAAAAATTAGCTTTAAATAAATCATTGCTGCACATGTAGAGGTTCATGTTTAAATGATCTTCTACTATTCTAAACCAGAGCCTGATCAGGTCTGGAGAATCCTTATTCCTGCCTGGATCAATTTTAGGGTTCCAGAGAATAGCCTGAGCTTTTTTGGAATAACCTGCCCTTTTAAGTTCTTCTATTACATATTCAATCTGATTAATTCCTATTTCTGAATTCCTATGATTATTTTCCTCTCTGGGACCATCTCCGTAGCTGTCCTGATAGCTGATCAAACGGTTAGTGTAGCTATCTTCTTCAGGATTAAATTGATCGCTCTTCATAATACCCTGTTTAACTCCATTGACATAATCCAGGAGATCATTTACTCCCATGGGGAATCCGGCCCGGTGATATTTTGGTTCCTTTTCAGGTTCCTTAACCACCAGCATAGCAGTAATATCTTTAGAAGGAGGATCGGTTTCTTTTTCATAATCAGTTCTAATTTCAACACCAGTTTCCCAACAGGTCCTTAAAGCTTTCTCCCATACTTCAGGGAATGTTTTGCCTTCGATTAGTTTGTATTCCATGATTTACCCTCCTTAAAGCTAATATTTTACTTAATTATATCATAAACAGTTTAAGCTGTCGAAATTTTACAAAAAAGAGCTTTTCTTTAATTGGTCTGATTTCTATTTATAATATTGTTATTAAAGAGGATTTATAGATATTATAAAGAAGTTGTTATTAGGCTATAAATTTATGGTAGATTTAATATTAACCTGACACTATCTTATTAAAATAAAATTTGAATAAACTTACAACCCAGGTTAATATAATATTATATGATCTTAATAAAGAAAATATATTTGTAAAGGAGTAATAATATGAGAGTTAAAAGAACATTTAACACAATTGATACCCATACAGCCGGGGAACCGACCAGGACAATAGTTGGCGGTATTCCATATGTTCCAGGCAAAACTATGGAAGAAAAAATGATGCATATGAAAGAAAATAATGACTGGATCAGAAAAGCTCTAATGTATGAACCCCGGGGTAATAATGTTATGTCTGGAGTAGTCTTAACTGAGC
>SLSL01000271.1 GCA_007130465.1 Halanaerobiaceae bacterium
AATTTAGAGATATTGTATGAGGATGAATATCTGGCTATTGTTAATAAACCTGCTAACATTGCTGTCCATCCTGCCCCAACATATGATGGTAAAACTTTAGTTGAAGGTTTATTATTTCAGCTTAATAATTTATCAGGGATTGGCGGTAAGAAAAGGCCAGGAATAGTTCATAGATTGGATAAAGATACTTCAGGGGCTATTTTAATTGCAAAGACTGATAGAGTTCATCAGAAATTATCAAAACAATTTAAAAATAGAGATATAAGAAAGATTTATAGAGCTATAGTAAAAGGTACCCCTGAGCATCAGAAAGCTAAAATAGAGGCTCCTATTGGCAGAGATCCAAATGATAGAAAAAAGATGGCAGTAGTAAAGAAAAATAGTAAAAGGGCTATTTCAATATATGAGATTATATCTAAATTTCGTGGTTATTCTGAACTTGAGATAGAAATTTTAACTGGTAGAACTCATCAGATAAGAGCTCATTTAGAATTTTTAGGACATCCAGTAATAGGTGATGATAAATATGGTGGAAAAGTAAGCCTACCAGTGAATATTGAAAGACAGATGCTTCATGCTTATAGATTAGAATTTATGCATCCAGTGAAAAAAGAGATTATAAATATAGTTGCTCCATTATTTGATGATTATAAAAATCTATTAAATTATCTAGATAATATTTGATCAGGAGGCAGTTTATATGATTTTAGGCATTGACATAGGGGGAAGTACAACAGATATTGTAGGTTTTAAGGATAACAAGATGGCAGGAAATCTAACTGTAGAAGCCAGCGATCCTTTAACTTCTGCAACTGGGGCATTAGGTAGTTTTCTGGAGAAAGAAGCTCTTGATTTAAATGATATAGATCAGATTGCAGTAACAGGGGTTGGTTCATCATTTGTAAAGAGAGATTTATTTGGGATTAAAACTATTAAAGTTCCAGAGTTTGAAGCTATCGGCTCAGGAGGAGCTTATCTGACTGGGTTGAAAAGAGCAGTTATTGTAAGTATGGGAACAGGTACGGCTATTGTTTTTAATGATAATGGATCTATTGCCCATTTAGGTGGGACAGGTGTTGGTGGTGGAACAATTATTGGTTTAGGGAATGCAATCTTAAATAGCTCTGACTATCAGGATATTGTTGACATGGCTGACGCAGGTAGTTTGCAGAATGTTGATTTAAGGGTTAAAGATATTTCCCTTGATCAGATAGGCGAATTACAACCGGATATTACTGCTTCTAATTTTGGTAAATTAAATAATAAACCATCCAGGTCAGATTATTCCCTTGGAATAATAAATCTTGTATTTCAGACTGTTGGTATGCTCTCAGTTTTTGCTGCTCAGACTAAAGACTGTCAGGAGATAGTAATAACTGGTAAATTATCAAGTATGACTATTGGTCAGGAAGTTTTAAAGAAACTTAAGAAGACAAAGTTATTCTCAGTTGATTTTTATTTTCCTGATAAAGCAGAGTATTCTACAGCTATAGGGGCTGCAATTTCTAGTGTTGATTAGTTTCTGGCAGGTTTTCAAAAAAGAATACACCAATTCCACCGATGCCGAGGTGGGCACCTAAAACAGGACCAATCATATTTATTAAAAAACCTTCAGGATTGTATTTTTCTTGTATCATATTTTTTAGTTCCAGAGCTAATTCTTTATCATCGGCATGACTTATACCAATTACCTGTTTGTTAAGAAACTGGCTTTTATTGGCCATTTCATTAACAAGAGTCTTTAACATTTTTCTTTGTCCTCTTACTTTTTTAGAAAGAATTATTTCGCCATCAACAACTTCAAGAATTGGTTTTATATTCAAAATATTGCCGATTAAAGCTTTGCCTTTACTTAATCTGCCGCCTCTCTGTAAGGTTGTTAAATTATCAAGAGAGAATAGGTGGACTAGATTTTCTCTTTCCTGTCTTAAAATATCTGCTATTTGATTAAGGGGCAAATTTTTTTCTAGTAGTTTTGAAGCATAGTTAACAAATAATCCAAGAGCAGTTGAGCCTGCTTTAGAATCTATAATTTCTATATTAAAGTCAGGATATTCATTTTTCACTTCTTGAGCCATTAATTTAGCAGTCTGGTAACTCCCAGACATTGCAGCTGAAAAGGCTATGTAAAGACAATCTTTATTATTTTTAGCTAATTCAGTAAATGCATTTTTAAAATCTAATGGACTAACCTGAGCAGTTTTAGGATAATTTTTATCTCTTATATGTTCATAAACCTGGTCGATATTTATTTCTTCGCCGGTCTTATATTCTTGATCATTAATAATAATCCTAAAGGGTAAAATTCTATATTTTTGTTTCATTTTTTCTGGTAAATCGCAGGCGCTATCTATAACTATTTCGATATCTGTTGTATTCATTTTAGTCCTCCTATAAGACATATTGATAATTCTGTTACAAATTATATACTATGATTTTAAATTTTTCAAATTAAAATTAAAAACGTAAAGGGTGATTAGATTGTCAAAAATGATTGATAGAGATAGAGTTATTTATTCATTTAATCAGGGTAATGATTCTGTAGCAAGTGTTAGGCCAGGTGAAATTTTTACAATAAATACTTATGATTGTTTTTCTGGGCAGTTAAAATCAGAAGACGATGGTATTGCTGAGATGAATTGGAACCATATAAATCCTGCTACTGGGCCTGTATATATTGAAGGAGCTAAAAAAGGAGATATATTAAAAGTTGAGATCATAGATATTGAGCTTGAAAGCCCGGCTGTTATGATTGCTGCACCTGGGGAAGGAGTTTTGGGCCATCTGATTGAAGAATCGGTCACTAAGATTTTGCCGATCGAAGATAATCAGGTTATATTTTCTGATAAATATAAATTTGAACTAAAACCTATGGTTGGTGTTATTGGAGTTGCTCCAGAAAAAGGTCTTGATATATCAACCGGGACCCCAGGTGAACATGGTGGTAATATGGACTGTAAGTTACTTGGGCCAGGTGCATCTGTTTATTTTAAAGTTCAGACTGATGGTGCTCTTCTAGCAGCAGGTGATATGCATGCATTAATGGGAGATGGTGAGATAGTTGTTTGTGCTGCTGAAGCTGGAGGTAAACTTAAGTTAAGGTTAGAGGTTTTAAAAGATAAAGATATGCCAGTACCTTTTATTGAAAAAGAAGGCCTAATCTCAACTGTTGCTTCTGCAAAAACTTTAGATGAGGCAGTGGAGATGGCAACAGAAAAGATGGCAAATTATTTAGTTAGTAATTATGGTTTTGATTTGACTGAAGCCGGGTTGATTATGAGTTTAATTGGAGATGCTCAAATCTGTCAGGTTGTTGACCCATTAAAGACTGCAAGGTTTACAATTGATCAAAATAAATTATAATTAATTAAATGCAATAGCTGTTAATTGACTATTATTATTTATCTGATATAATATTATTTGATAATTAAACATTTATGTTAATAGGTTTTATGTATTTGAGGATCTGCAATAATTCCTCCGAATTTAAACCGAAATTGTACCGAATTTAAACTGAAGTTTTATCGGAAATTAAACGAAGGTGGTATGGACCGGAATAAGAGGGGAATAAAAAGTATAGATCAAAATAAAAGGTCTGAGCATCAATGCTCAGACACTTTTAAATTAGATTGTAATTAAATTAATCCTGGCGCCAGAGTGTAATTTTTAAGTAATTGTCTTTATATTCTACAACAGAACTGTCAACTAACATACCTACTAGACTCATTTCTCTGGAATTATTACCTTCACCGGCAAGTTCCCAGTAATATTCTTCAACCTGGGCTTGTCTGCTGGTATTTAATTCTTCTCTAAGTTTGGTTAATTCTTCACTTGAGATATCTTCTATTAAACCCTCGATAATTATTTCGTATTCTTTTTCTTTACCTACATCGTCGGAATTAAATTTGACTTCAATGTTTTTTGCGCTTTGATCAAAGAAATAGGTCATTAGTTCACTGATGATTTTGACTGCTTTCTTAGTTTCGCGCATATATTAACTCCTTTCAGGGCTTTCCTGCCCGAGGCTATTGAGGATGGGGATTAACATTGCTGCAACCATACCACCTGCAAAACCATTGTTATATAAATTAACTCCTCCATGGAGATAACCAACATTCATAACTACTGCCAGATGCAAAAATCCAGCAAGCATACCAGCTTTAATGCCATATTGACCGGCTATTGGTGCAAGTGTTGTTCCAAATAAAGCAGCCAGCAGAGCACCAGGAGCGGCTGCGTCGATTGCCTGGACCTGAGTGGAAAGGAAGATTCCTATTAAAATTGGAATGACATTGGCTGGATGTTTACCGAAAGCAGCAAAACCTACAATTGTAAAAATACCACCAATTATTGGACCGTTTATTTCTCCACCGACTAGAATTATATATCCAAGAGAAATCAGCCCCATGATCCCCATATTAAGAAATGTTATACCCATTCCATCTGTATTCATAAAATCAGAAACTAATCTACCGCTATGTCTTGTTACTTTTGTAAATCCTCTAAAAGATAAATTGTTATATAATAAACCGATAACTACCATTGAAATAAAGAGAACTAGAAGATAGATTCCTAGTTGGTCATTAAGGCCTTCTGCAAAATGAAATTGGCTAATAGCTTCAAGATCAAAAGCTCTAAAGACTGCCATAAAAAGTGAGCCGGTCATGCCTGCTGTAAAACCAACATTATAGATGTTATAACCCTGGTGGAACTTAACCATATGGTTTGCTAATGGAGGGAGAATAAAGCCGGCTAAGGTACCAAATACTGCTCCTAAGGCTAAACCATTGATGATGCTGAACCCTAATCCGAAACTTACAAGACTAACTAAGGGAGCCAGTGCTGTTCCAAACAATGCTACCAGGATAAAACGGCTGAAAGGTTCTTCTTTATAAATTGAGTATAAGTATACTCCTCCAAAAATTGGCCAGATATTAAATATATTTTTGCCAAAAAATGCAAAACCGGCAACTGTAAAGACGGCGGCAATAATTGAACCATTAATATTAACTCTGGCTTTTTTTACAATGGCTAGAGAAATAAGCATTAATGTTCCTGCATTTAAAAAGGCAGAACCAATATTACCTAGGACCATATAATCTGAAATTAAGGTGCTTTCTGATAGAGAAATAGATTTCATCCCATTGAATAATTCAATTGGGCTATTAAAATAAAATGCTGTACCTATAAATAAAATTCCATATAATAATAAAATTATAAATTTAGCATTTTCTGTTGATGTTAATGCTAATGAATGTCTAAGTGATTTAGATGAACCTGATGCATATGAGCTAGTTTTGTTGTTAGGCATTATTAAATGGTACCTCCTGAATATTTTAGTGAAT
>SLSL01000097.1 GCA_007130465.1 Halanaerobiaceae bacterium
GTGATCGTATTATTATTGTATTACTATTGACAATACAATAATAATCTGTGATAATATAAATAGATACAATTCCAAACAAATTAAAATTAGCAATACATTTTAAGCAAATCACAGGAGGAGATAAAATGAACGAAAAAAGCAAAGAATTTATCAAAATGACAGATAGCTTCAAAGGTGGCGTCATTATGGATGTAATCAATCCAGAGCAGGCAGTAATTGCCGAGGAGGCCGGAGCTGTCGCTGTTATGGCCTTAGAAAGAGTTCCAGCCGATATTCGCAAAGAAGGCGGAGTATCCAGAGCCTCTGATCCTACAATGATCAAAGAAATCATAGAGGCAGTCTCAATACCGGTAATGGCCAAAGCTAGAATCGGTCATTTCGTTGAAGCCCAGGTCTTAGAGGCAGTTGGAGTAGATTATATCGATGAGAGTGAAGTCTTAACCCCTGCCGATGAAGATAATCATATCGATAAAACTAAATTCAATGTCCCCTTTGTCTGTGGTGCAACCAATCTCGGTGAAGCCTTAAGAAGAATTGGTGAAGGTGCCAGTATGATCAGAACTAAAGGTGAAGCCGGAACTGGCAATGTAGTTGAAGCAGTTCGCCATATGCGGACAGTAAATGCCCAGATCAGAAGAGTAGCCTCAATGGATAGCGAAGAATTAATGGCAGCAGCTAAAGATCACCAGGCGCCATTCGAACTGATTAAATATGTTGCAGAAAATGGCCGCCTTCCTGTCGTCAACTTCGCTGCCGGTGGAGTGGCAACTCCAGCCGATGCAGCCCTGATGATGCAGCTTGGTTGTGACGGTGTCTTTGTTGGATCTGGAATCTTTAAATCAGGCGACCCTGCCAAAAGAGCAAAAGCAATCGTCAAAGCAACAGCCAATTATGACAAGCCTGAGATTATCGCTGAAGTCTCAGAAAACCTCGGAGAAGCCATGGTCGGAATCAACATTAGCACCTTAGAGGATAACGAAAAGATGGCAGATAGAGGCTGGTAATCTCTACAATTTAATAAGCTAAATATAGCAAAACATGATATAATAAAGAAAAGTTTTCTTTAAGAGAGGAAGAAGATTGATGAAAATCATATCCGTCCGTGAAAGCCCTGAATATAAGGATAAGGCAATCCAATATATCCAGGAGATCTGGGCCAGTGAAGCATCAATGATGGTCTATCAGGATTGCATAGAAAAATCATTAGAAACCGAGAAACCTTTGCCCCACTGGTACCTATTAGAGGACCAGGGAGAGCCAATAGGCTGCGCTGGCCTTATTACCAATGATTTCATCAGCAGAATGGATCTCTATCCCTGGCTTTGCGCATTATATATTGAAAAAGCCTATCGTGGCCAGGCTCTGGGTTTCAAGCTGATTGATAAGGCAAAGGAAGATGCCAGAGCTGGCGGATTCTCCCATCTGTATCTCTCTACTGATCATAATGGTTATTATGAAAAACATGACTTTGAATTCATCGGCACAGGTTATCACCCCTGGGGCGAGAGCTCAAGAATTTATGCAACAGAATTATAAAACAAAGTAAATATAACTGGTATTAAATATTACAAAAAAATATATTCAATTCTAAAGAGTGCTGGCTTTACCCCAGCACTCTTTTGCAATCACTCACAATTATTTATATGCCTTGAATATTGTCATTAATCTTCAAAGGTAAACCTATAAATTCCCCAGCCATCGTCATCTGTTTCAATATACTCGATAAAATCAAGACCTCTCTGTTCTATATATGCAGGACCATCAGGATGTGAGTGTACAATTAACTCGCCTTTATATTCAAAGGGAACTATCCGCCAGTTATTACTGGCCCTAACAGGGTCATGCTCATCAAGAAATTCTATAATTATCTCCTGGTGAGTTGTAGGGGTGGAATATATAATTGTTTCTCCATCAAGATGTGGGAATTCTCCACCGCCAGAAGCCCTGTGATCATTTGTCACTATAAGGAAATTTTGATCCTCATTAAGAGGTTCTCCCTCATAGGTAGCATTAACAATTCGTTCACCTACAGGTTGAGTAATATCAATTTCATATTCAATTCCCTCAATTATATCCCAGTTAAAACCAGGGAAGTTAGGGTTTATTAATTCCTGCCTCCCTTCAGCATCAGGGTCAATCTGATTAAAGTTGGCAGCTGTATATTCAAGCCAGTCTAAAACCATCTGCCCGTCAAATTCAACTATTCTGATCTCATTTGGAAACATATAAATATCATTAACATCACTAATTCTTATCTCATCAGATACCCTGGTAAAATCTCTAGGCCCCTCTCTACCAAATCTAAATGGAGCAGCTGCTGCTAGAACTCCATAATCTTCATACTCAGGATTGGCTGCAACAAAATTACGGCCATAATTTAACTGAGCCTCATTAATTATCTGAGTAATTGCTGCATCTTTAACTCTGGCAAAAAAACTTGTAAATGGTTCATCTGCATCAGTGATTGGAGTTCTAATATATTCAAGGGCATCAGCATGAATATCTGCAGCCAAATCTTCAACCCTTTCGTGAGACTGAACATCCTCACCAGTCCTTCTCAATCTAACACCAGCTTCTGCCAATCTCCATTCACCATTTTCTTTCATTAATTCCAGATCAACAATTCCAACAGCCCGGCCCCAGGATCCAGCCATAATAGAAGGAACACCATTAATTAGTCCCAATTCACTATTAACCATTTCAATTTCTTCGTAATCACCAGGCAAGAAATTATGGTCATGGCCGAAAATCAATGCATCAAAGCCATCTACCTGGGCAAGAGGAAGACCTTCATTTCCTCCTCTGGTATCATCTATACCAGTATGGGCAAGAGCAATTACAATATCAGCCTGTTCTCTAACCTCAGGAACCAATCTTTCAGCAGTTTCAGCTATGCCATCGATTTCAACTTCCCCATCTAAATGCTCTCTACCCCAGCGCATAGTTGGCGGAGGAACAAAGCCGATAAGTCCTATTTTAACTATCTCGCCATCAATTTCCTTTTCAATAATTTTATAGGATTCAACATAATTTTCATCACTGCCAGCAACTCTCATATTAGCTGCTAGCCAGGGGAAGTTAGCACCAGCAACAGCACTATCAAAGAAGCCAAGACCATAATCCTGAAGTTCATGATTACCGACTGCAGCTGCTTCATACCCTAATTCATTAAAAATATTAACAATTGTCTGGGTTTCTCCTTCTTCTAAAGGATCAATTCTAAATTCATAATCACTAATAATGCTTCCCTGAATAACATCTCCATTGGAAACTAGAAGAGTATTATCGTGTTCTTCTCTTTCTTCTTCAATAATAGTATAAGCTTTAGAGAGACCAATTCCCTGGTCTTCAGCATCATCCATATAATTATATGGGAGTATATATTGATGCTCATCAGTAGTGGTTATGATATTTAAGCTTTTAGTCTCTTCAGCACTGGCAGATAAACTGCCTAAACCAGTGGTAGCAAGATAAGCACCAGCAACAACCTTACCTGACATTGCAATAAAATCACGGCGGTCAATATTCTTTTCCGTCAACTTTTCAGGTTTTTCTTTAGGTTCAGTTTCTTCCTGATCTTTATTATTAATTTCAGACATTTAATTAAACCTCCCTATAGTCTGGTTGTTTATTATCTTACTTAATAGGTTAATAAAACCAACAAATTTTATCAAGTTAATACTTAACAAAATCCCTCTTCTTTTTTATAATTGAGGCTATGGACTAATTTAAATGGCTATTTAATTCTCATTTAAATAAATATAATTGCAAGTTACCTCTTTAGAAATTTAGTAAGTTAAAATTATAATTATGCAGGAAAATCAGTTTTTTTGTAGAATAGATAATACAGAATAAAGAAATTGTCTACAATATACAAAACAGGGGGTGATTAAAGGCTTATTTCCTAAACTTCTTTTAATTATAGGCCTAGAATGTAGAAGTAGAGTATAAAAATTAAAGGGGGATTTAAATTAATGAGAAAAAAATTAACATTAAGTTTAGTTTTAGTATTTTTACTAGCAACTATTTTTAGTACAGGAACTTTACTGGCAGAAGAGCCCTGGTCAGCTTTAGAAGGCGAGAGCTTTGATCTAGTCGTTGGCTTTGGTGCAGGTGGTTCCCATGACTTATCAGCAAGATATGTAGCTGAAGCATTGGATAAAATTGGTGTAGATGTTAGTGTTGTTAATATGCCAGGAGCCGTTGGAACAGAAGCCGCCTATCATGTTGCATCACAGGATCCAGATTCTAATATTTTATTCTGGGGACATCCACCAGTAATGATTTTTGAACCTGCTGCCAGAGACATAGGATATGAGTATGATGATTTTGATGCAGTCGGTGCAATGGGTAGTCCAACTTTTGCAATTGGTTCAAGAGCTGACGCCCCCTGGGAAGATCTAGATGAATTAAGAGAGTATATGGATGAGAATCCTGGAGAAGTAATAGTAGGAGGTCAGGGAGAACTTCATATCATGCATTATGCAGTAGAAGCGATTCTTCCGCCTGATGAGTACGATTATAGATATGTAGCTTTTGCCGGTGGAGCAGATGTTGCCCTTAACTTAACTGGCGGCCATGCAGATGTCGGTCATTTGAGTTTATCAGCAGCTAAGCCACTTCACGATGATGATGAACTAACTGTAATGGTTCATACATCAGCAGTTACAGAAAGAGTCGACATGATGCCTGATGTACCTAATGTAACAGAATTTGGTATAGAATTTACAGAACCACATACTTTATCAGCCTGGGCACCTGCAGGTACAGATGTTGAAACTAGAGAAGCATTAAATGCAGCTCTAGCTGAAATTTCAAATGACGCTGACTTCCTTGAATCTATGGGAGATATGGGATTTGTAGTAGCTCATCATACAATTGATGAAACAGAAGAATATTTCAACAGCGTAAGAGACGAATTGCTGCCACTATTTATGGATTGGCTAGATAGCAAAGAGTAATAGAGTAGAAAAATAAAATACCCGGGGAGTATTCCCCGGGGTTTTACCAAAGTAGGAGGTTTATTTGATGGAACATAAGAGGCTTACAATTAATGGGATAGTTGCAGGTATTTTAGTCTTGTTTTCTGGCACACTATTCTACTGGAGTTTTAATATGCCTTTAAGGTCAGAAGAAGTTTTAATACCTAGAGTTGCCCTTGGAATCATGTTGTTTGGGGCATTTATTATTTTCATTAGAGATATTATTAGGCCAGAATTTATCCCTGATTTAGATTCTAGATATACAATACCAGGAATTTTGCTGGTTGCACTTGCCCTTTATATTTATATATCAATGGTTTTAAATATAGGATTAATAGTATCAACATTTTTAAA
>SLSL01000145.1 GCA_007130465.1 Halanaerobiaceae bacterium
TATTAATTACTCTTTGACTACATCTTTAAGTCTATGATGACCTGCAGGATGCGGCTCAAAATTAGAGACATTATCTCTTAAAGCATTAACAGCACTTGTATGGATTAAGAATACCCATGGTGCTTCTTCTGCTATAATTTCCTGAGCTTCCATATAGGCTTCATATCTTTCGTCTGGGTCGGCACTGGCACGGCCAAGATCTAATAATTCATTAACTCTTGGTGATGACCAGAAAGTTCTATTACCGGCTGAACCGAAGTTGTCTTCATGGAATAGAGCATAAAGACCATAATCAGCATCACCAGTTACAGAAACCCAACCTAGAATGAACATGTCGTGGAGACCATCGCCAGTATCCTGGAGATAGGTACCCCATTCTAGAACCTGAATTTCAACATCTACGCCAATTTGACGGAGATCAGATTGAACCATTTCTGCAATCTGCATTCTTAATGGATTATCATTGGTCCAGATAGTAGTTGAGAATCCATCTTCATAGCCTGCTTCTGCAAGTAATGTTGCTGCTAAATCTGGATCATAGGCATATGGCTCTAGTTCAGTATTGGCACCCCATACGTTTGCAGATAGAGGGCCACTGGCAGTAACAGCCTGACCAGTATAAACAAATTCAGTTATAGCTTCTTTATCAATAGCATGGTTGATAGCTCTTCTTACTCTAACATCATCATAAGGTTCTTTTTCGGCATTAAAACCAATATAACTAGTTGATAAAGTATCATATTTCTGAAGATAGAGGCCGTCTACATCTTCAAGTCTTTCTTCATCTACAGGGTCAATATCGTAAGCTATATCTACTCCACCTGTTTCAACTTCTATAGCTCTTACAGTATTTTCAGGGATAGCACGCATTCTAACAGTTTCTGCCTGGGCGTTTTCTCCCCAGTAGTCTTCAAATCTTCTTAAGTCGATATGGGAACCAGTTGACCATTCAACAAATTCAAATGGACCAGTACCGATAGCAACCTGAGTACCATAGTCGTCTCCAGCTTCCTCTACTGATTGTTGATTTAGCATACCAGTTACAGGGTGTGCTAAGTGACTAAGCATTGGAGCAAATGGATACTCTGTATGGATTCTAATAGTATAATCATCTACTACTTCTACATAATCTAAAAATCCAACAATAAATGCGCCATCAGCAGCTGTTTCAGGGTCTGCTAATCTTTCTAAGGTGAACTGAGCATCATAAGCATCAAATTCTTCTCCATTGTGGAACATAACGCCTTCACGAAGTGTGAATTCCCAGATTAATTCATCTACATGTTCCCAATCAGTGGCTAGACCTGGCTGTAATTCAAGGTCAGTATCCTGATAAACTAAAGTTTCATAAATCTGTGAACGGACTCTAGATGATGGCTGATCGTTTTCACCATGAGGGTCTAAAGTTACTGCATCAGCACCCTGTCCTACAGTTAAATTAAATGCCTGTGTTTGAGCGCCCATTAAAGCGATTGCCAAAACTAATACAAAAGTTATAAAAAGACCTTTTTTAAACATTAAAATATCACTCCTCCATAGTTTTTTCGCTACTTTTAATTATTAATGCTTAATAATCATTTAATAAAGCTTTAGTTTACAGTCACCTCCCTGTATTGATAGTTTTACTAAAAAGTTGAGTTCAAAAAAAGTTCATAAAAACTTTATATACTAATAATATTTTAGCATAATTGTGTGTTAATGTAAAGAAAGAAAGCAATCAAAATTGCTTGTTATCTAATTAGATTCAGGCTTTTTTACTTTAGCTAGATAACAGATAAAAACAGTAAATTTTTTAAAAATTTAATTACCTCTGAAGGGTCTTTTAGATAATAATTGGCACTGGTATTGATGTCTTCATCCTCATTTTTAACATATATAGAAACTCCAGGTTCATTTAAATTATTAAAAACATCTTCATCAGTTTTATCATCACCTATATAGATTGCAAGAAAATTTAAGTCTCTATATTTTTCTACTGCATCAGCTTTATTCCAATTGGCAAGTCTCAATTCTAAAACTTCTCTGCCTGAAATAACTTCCCAGCTGTCTTTAAAATTGAGTTCTTCCAATAGGTTATTCAACTTGTTGTATAAATACTCCTGCAAATTCTTATTGTTTTTAATATGAATTGCATATGAGTTATTCTTTTCTTCTAAGTTAACTGGATTATTTTCAACGATTGAGTCTATTTTGTTGAGCAATTTATCTGGAATATAAATATTTTTAGGACCGATTTTAATAGGTTTATTAGCTCCAGCTGCAAGGAATTCATGACCATGGAGACCAATTACAGGAATTTCTGGGTTTATAAATTTTTCTTTGATGTCAAGGGCATTTCGCCCGGTGACAATTGTCACCGGAATATTATTTTTTAAATACTCTTTAATAATTTGATTTGTTCCTTCAACAGGGTATGCTTTATCAGGGTCTTCATTAAAGGGGGCTAGAGTACCGTCATAATCTAAAAATAGCTGAAAATTATTTGTTTTAAGTTTCTCTGGCCAGTTTTCAGGAGAATCAGGGTTTAAATATTTAACTTTATTTATCATATATATCATCCCAGGTTTTTAAGAATTTATCTCTCCACCAGTTTATATCCTGTTTTTTAACAATTTTAAGCATTTGTTCATACCTGGCTTGTTTAACTTTTGCTTTAGAGCTAATTGCTTTTGCAATTGCTTCAGCGGTAGCGTCAATATCATATGGATTGGTAAAAATAGCTCCTTCTAATTGGTTGGCTGCCCCAGCAAATTCAGAAAGTATTAATTGACCATTTTCTTTTACTGCTATATATTCTTTTGCGACCAGGTTAAGGCCATCTATTAATGGAGTAATTAAGGCAGCATCGGCAGCTAAGAAATATGGGAGCAGTTCATCCTGAGGAACTGAGCCTTTATAATAGACAATTGGCTGCCAGTCAGCAGTCTGATATCTACCATTAATATCTCCGATTGTTCTATCGATTTCATTTTCCATTTCTTCATATTCAGGTATATGAACTCTGCTTGGAGCTATCCGCTGAATTAAAGTGATTTCCTCTTTATATTCAGGATATTTCTCTAATAATTTGTCTATGGCTTGTAAGCGTTGAGTTATTCCTTTTGTATAATCCAATCTATCGACAGCGACTAACAGTCGATTAGCAGAATAATATTTCTTTAAATCTTCAGCTTTTCCTTTGACTTCTTTGGATTTAGCTTTTTTATTAAGTCCATTAAAATCAATTCCTAAAGGTAGAGCAATTACCTGGGTTTTATGATTATTATAATCAATTACACCAATAAAATCAGATTTATTATTATAATTTACTTCTGCACCATTTTTTCTGGCAGTTTCTATAAAGTTTTTTGCTTGATTTTTAGTATGGAATCCTATTAAATCAGCTGCTAAAAGACCTGCTAAAATTTCTCGCCGCCAGGGAATAGTATTGAATATTTCAAATGGAGGCCAGGGTATATGCCAGAAATGGGCAATTTTAGCTTCTGGATTTTCTTCTCTGATATACTTTGGGACTAATGATAATTGGTAATCCTGTACCCAGATCATCTCATCTCCATTAATTTCAGCTAGAGCAGCTTTGGCATATTTTTTGTTTACATTTTTATAAATTTGCCAGTTGATTGGAGAAAAGTTGGCTTTAGTGATAAAATTATGACAGATAGGCCAGAGAGTTTGATTGGAAAAGCCATAATAGAATCCATTCTCCTCGGTTTTGTCTAAACTGATTCTCTTTAATTTATATCCATTCTCATCAGGTACTTTTATAGAGTTGTTTTTGTCAGTTACTTCAAAGTCAGCTTCGCCTCTTGCCCAGGCAACCCAGACACTATTATCAAGATCCTGCATCAGAGGGTCTAAGCCAGTAGTTAGTCCTCCAGGCTGTTTTTCCTGGACAATTTTATTGTTGTAGTATTTATGAGCATAGGGTTCAGCATTGGATATCATCACTAACGATTTATTAATCATTAAATAAGACACCTCCTCAATTTTAATTATAGCAGGCTATTAAAATAAATCAAATATTTCCATAAAGGAGGAGATTTCATGGAAAAAGAAAAGATAAAACAAGCAGCTGAGATGATTATAAAAGCTGAGTATCCAGTAGTTTTGACAGGAGCAGGTATTTCAGCAGAAAGTGGGGTTCCAACTTTTCGAGGGAAATCAGGTCTCTGGAAGAAGTATGATCCTGAAGCAGCAGTTTCTATAGCTGGTTTTAGAAGAGATCCTGAGCCATTCTGGGATTTTGCCCAGGACTTGTTATTAGAAAATGATATTCAACCGAATCCTGGTCATATAGCACTGGCTGAACTTGAAAAACTAGGTATTATTAAAAAGATAATAACTCAAAATATCGACTTTTTGCATCAGAGAGCTGGCAGTGAAGAGGTTCTTGAATTGCACGGCACTTTAAATAGGGCAACCTGTCTTAATTGTAAAAAGAAATATGATTGGAAGGATTTAGTTCCAGTAATTGAAGCAGGAAATATTCCGGAATGCGATAATTGTCAGAGTAATAAGATTAAGCCTGATATAGTCTTTTTTGGTGAAAGGCTTCCGCAAGATGCTTTAAAACAGGCCTGGCAGGCAGCTGAAAGATCGGATTTAATGATTGTGATTGGGACTTCACTGGCGGTATATCCTGTAGCATCTCTACCATCAGTAACTAAAGAAAATGGCGGTGAGTTAATTTATCTAAATGTTGATTCAGGACAGCAGGATTATTTGTTTGATTTAATAATTAAAGGTAAGGCTGGAGAGATTTTACCGGAAATCCTGAAAATGATAGATTAAAATATATGGAAAATGACAAATAAACTTGACAATTAAAGTGAGATATTTTAGTATAGTTATATGCAAACAATTTGCAAATAACTATAGAGGTGATTATAACATGAAAAAGATTCTTATGGTAACTTTTATTCTAGCAATACTTATATTCCCGGCATTTAATAATATTCAGGCAGAAGAGATAGATGTGCATGTTAGTATTTATCCAATTTACGAGATAGCAGAAAGAGTTGGTGGTGAAAGGTTAAATATTACGCAAGTTACTCCTGATGGAGTAGAGGTTCATGGTTATGAACCATCACCAAGAATTTTAGGGCAATTAGAGAACACTGATCTATTTATTTATGTTGGTGAACAACTTCAGGGCTGGACTGAAAATGTTGCAGATAATTTAAGAGCAGATGGTATTAAGGTTATCGATTTGACAGAGCATGTAAATTTAATTGAGTATAGAGGTGATCGTGACCATAGTTATGACAACGGAGACGATGACCACCACGGACATGACCATGGAGACGACGATCACCACGGACATGA
>SLSL01000074.1 GCA_007130465.1 Halanaerobiaceae bacterium
CATAATCAGCCAGTTCCTCTTCTAACATCGAGCGGCCGGCTTCTCTAATCGGAGCCGGTGAAGAACCACAATTACCTATAATCTCAGTAGTCACACCCTGCTGCAACTTACTCTCAGCCATTCCAGAGATTAAAAAATTAAGATCTGAATGGGTATGAACATCTATAAAGCCTGGAGCCAGAACATATCCAGCTCCATCAACTTCTCTTTTTACCTCATTAACCTCTAAAAACTTTCCATTATCACCTCTAAATATAGCTTTAATCTCATCGCCCTGCACAGCCAGACTGCCTTTATAAGCTGTAGCTCCTGTTCCATCAACAATCTTTACATCTTTTATTAAAAGATCTATCTGATTCATCTATTTACCACACCTATTCCTAAACCTGATTTCTCCGGTAATACCAGTCTATTATTATTATAAGCCAATCCACCCTCGACCCCATCATCACCGATTAAGATAGGCGCATCTAAATCAAGCCTTGTAATATTTGCCGATGCTGCCGCAACTGCAGCAGCTGCTGTTACAGATATCCTGCTCTCCAGCATACTTCCTAGCATGCATTCTATCCCATAATTTTCAGCCAGATTTGCAATTGCCAGCGCTGTTGAGATTCCCCCTGTTTTCATCAATTTTATATTTAGATAATCACAGGCCTGCATTTCCAGCAATCTAACTGCATCCTGCAATGAAAATAAGCTTTCATCAGCCATAATAGGTATCAAAACATTCTCCTTAACTTCTTTTAATCCTTTAAAATCAGCTGCCGCCACCGGCTGCTCTACCAGCTCAATACCGAGTTCAGCCGCCTCCAGCTTTTTAATCGTATTAATAGCCTGATTTGCTGTCCAGCCCTGATTGGCATCAAGACGGAGATTAATATCCTGGCCAACAGCTTCCCTGACAGCCTTAACCCTGGCCAGATCAAGCTTTGGTCCTACACCGACTTTTAATTTTAAAGTTTCAAAGCCATTAGCCACAGCTTTTCTGGCATCCTCTGCCATAACCACTGGTTCATCAACACTAATAGTCATATCTGTAACTAGTTCTCTCTTCCTGCCGCCTAAAAATTGCCAGAGAGGAACCTGATTCAGCCTGGCAGCTAAATCAAATAAAGCTATCTCGGCAGCAGCTTTGGCGCTAGTATTATTAACTGCAGCACAAGAGATTTTATTTAAGAGATAATTCAAATTTGCAGGATTCTGTCCCTCTAATTCTGGCCAGATCTGATTCTCCAGAGTCGCCTTAATACCAGGGAGATTATCACCGGTAATCACTTCAGTCGGAGGGGCCGCACCAATTCCTACTTCATTTTCTGTCTTAAGTTCAAAGACCAGTTCTTTAGCAGTATCTACAGTTCTTAAAGCCGTCCTAAAAGGACGAGCAAGTTTAATCTCTCTCTGATAAATTTCATAAGCAATTATCTTCAAAAAATTAACCACCTTTCTTTTTTAAATATTGATAAATATTATTGCCTATTTTTGCCTGGAGAAGCTTTCCGTCAGCCTGGCTGCTTAGATTATTGGACATCGTAACTGCAATCAATGGTGCAGGCATAAAAAACAGGCTGGCATCATGCTCAATCCTCTTTAACATACCAGTCTTACTGGCTACAGAACTCCATAAACTCTCAGGCAATAAATAGGATAACTTATCTCTAAGCTGCTGCCGGCAGAGGGTTGCCTTTGCCCCGGCCAGGCCTTCACTCTCATATATCATACCCATCAGCAGACCCATCTCCCTGGCAGTAGTTATATTTTCACTGCCATCTGCTCTGGCTCCAGTATCCATCATCTTTCTTTCCAGCCTGGTTGCATCAAAACCATTATCTTTAAGGTAATCATTCACTGGAGCAAAACCAATCCAGTCAATCAAGATATTTGTAGCTGTATTGTCACTTATAACTATCATCAATTCTGCTAAGTCTAATAAAGTTAGTTCTGGCCTGGATTTAAACCAGGTCAACACACCAGCACCACCAACCATATTATCTCCAGTTGGTTTTAAAGTCTCGGTCAAATCTAACTCTCCTCTGGAATCTAAATCATAAAGAGTATATAAAATTGGAACTTTGATTAGACTGGCAGCTGCCATCTTCTCATCTGCAGCTATAGTTAATTCCTCACCAGTCCCGATATCTTTTAAATAGACTGAATGATTTCCAGAAAAACCTTCAATCAACTCAATAATTTCCACTTTTAACCTATCCATCTATATCAGCCCTAAATCTCCTGCCAACAGTTAAAGCCTTAAGAAAAGTCTCCTTCTTATTTTTCAAACAGGTTTCAATCTCCATCACAAAGGTACTATGTACAGTTACCGGCTCAACTTCTCCAGCAGCCTGCCGGCCATACCCGGCACCTGAATGAATTACATAATGGCCAACCTGGTCTTTACCAGGTTTTTTAGCCTTACCTAAATAAATCATCACATGGCCAGGCAGATATACAGGGTCGCCGGTTTCTAATTTCTCTAATTGATTCAACCGCTGCTCCCTATCGCCTTCAAAATAAATAGTTTCTCCAAAAGCCCCTGCTTCCTGAGGTTTACCTGCATCTCTTGGCAGGGTCAGACCTACCTGCCTGTAAATATCAAAGACCAGCCTGGAACAGTCACGACGCTGAAAGAGACCACCCCAGCCATACCGCTCACCCAGGCATTTAAAGGCAGCCTCAATCAGATTCCTTTTAGTAAAATCATTAAACCCAACCTGAACTGGCTGGGAATAAGGTATCAGCGCTGGCGCAAACTCCAGCCTTCCAGAACTACCTACCCTGGCTCCAAGACTTAAGGGAACCTTAACAACATAACAGCCTAGAGTTGACTGACCATTTTTCGCTCCAGAAGGAATCTCTTCCGGAATTAACTCTCTATCAAAAATAGGCAGGCTATCGCCTAACTGCAAAAAGATATTACTTATCCCAGGAAAAAATGGATTAGGCTCTGTCTCAGTTCTGCTTCCGGTAACTACCAGCCTTTCACCCTGGTTATAATAATCTAATATCATCTCTAAATCATCAGCAGCAGCCAAATACTCAGTTAAAACCCAGCCAGAATAAATCTGACTCTGAATATATGACCATTTACCTGAAAGGCTCTGATGCCAGATCATAACAGGACTGCCAGCCTGAATTGCTGTCAGCTGAAACCGATCTACATCAATGGCTTCTGGATCTTTAACAGCAGCCTCTTCTGTCGGAAAGGCCCTAATAGATAAGCGCCTGATAGTTAAGGCCGGCTCCCCTTTAATTATTTGATTACTATCTGATAAAAATTCCAGATTACTTTCATCAATTAACCTACCCCGCCATTCCTCACTATGAATTTCTCCATCAGCAGAATAGAGAGCATAATCAGGCAGGCAGCCTGGTAGAGAATATGACTCCATCAGCCCCCTGACCTCCGTTGCTACCATCTCTTCTTCAAAATCTCCAGGCAGAGTATATTCCCTGGCTAACCCTAATTCAGACATCTTTTCAGCCGTCTTATTCTCAATAAATTCAATCTCAGCAGCAGTAGCTAAAACTCTATCAACATCAGTTAACTTCTCAATCCAGAAGTCAGCCTTAAGCATCTCCTCACTAACATTAGGCGGCAAAAATGGCATAAAAATTATACACCCTCTCTATATAAAAAGATTACAATCGTTTTTGTAGAGATCTTCTTCCTTCTCTCTTTCAATCATTACCTGTACTTCTCCCTGATAAACCAGCAAAACTGCAGGCCTCAAGAGCCCATTATAATTACTTGAAAGGGAATGGGTATAGGCACCAGTTGCTGGAAGCGCAAGGATATCACCTGACACAGGACTGGCCACCATCTCATCCTCAATCAAAACATCACCAGATTCACAGCATTTTCCTGCTATTGTAACTTCAGTATCTGCTTCATCATTGCAGCGATTGGCAATAAAAGCCTCATATTCTGCACCATACAGGGCAGGCCTGATATTATCTGCCATCCCTCCATCAACGGCTAAATATGTCTTTAAATCGCCAATCTCTTTTATCGAACCAACTGTATATAGACTGGTTCCAGCAGAGCCAACAATAGACCTGCCAGGCTCTAATAGCAGAGCAGGCAGCGGGTAATCTTCCCGATCACAGGCGTCAACTAGCTCCTGAGCCATATCTCTAACCAGTTTAACCACATCAACTTCAGGATCTTCAGACTTTTCTGGAACTCCAAAGCCGCCACCTAAATCTAATTTCTCAACCAGAATTCCATCTTCTCTCCTGAGCTCTATCATAAACTTAATCAAGACCCAGATCAACTCTTTAAAGGCTGTAACATCATATATCTGAGAGCCTATATGGGCATGAATCCCTTTAAAGTTAAGATTCTGCCTTTCTTCAAGCCATTTGATCAATTCCCTGGCCTGCCCTGTCTTAATACTTACACCAAATTTAGAATCTGCCTGGCCTGTCCTAATAAATTTATGGGTATGGGCATAAATCCCTGGTATCAGACGAACTATACAATCAACTTCTTCATTCTGTTCTACAGCCAATTCATCAATAAGCTCTGCTTCATAAACATTGTCCACTATTATAGTATTAACACCAGCAGCAATAGCATTTTCAAGTTCTGTCTTACTTTTATTATTACCATGCATATATATTTTATCAGCAGATAAATTCCCTGCTAATGCCCTGGCCATCTCTCCACCAGATACAACATCTATAAAGATATCTTCCCTGGCGATAATTTCAGCCATCCCCTTACATAGAAAGGCCTTGCTGGCATAAATAATCTCGGCATCGCCTGGATAACTGGATACAGCCTCTTTAAACTTATTTATATTATTTAAAATCTCCTGATAATCATATACTAATAATGGGCTGCCGAAGCTATCCCTTAACTCTGTCACAGGAACTCCACCAATTTCTAATACTCCCTGCTCATTAATCTCTGAGGTCCCTTGCATTAACACAATCTTCAACTCCTTTATAAATCTTATAACCTTATATTCAACAAAACAATTACATTAACAGCAGTCGCTCATCAGTGATGAGCCAGTGTTGTTATTATACTCAATCACTGCTTATATGTCAACCAACCTAATCAAAATCTGTTTCCCAGTAGATCTTAATATCATTAATTATATTTTCAATATGGTTAACCATAGCTTCTTCAGCTTTATCAGGGTCTCCTGATTCAATAGCAGATAAGATCTGTCCGTGATCAGAAACTATCTTACTCCCTACAATAGTTCGCATCTGCTCCAGAGCTGGAGAATAGTCTTCATTATTTCTGATCATCTTTAAAGAGGCTTCCAAAAAACTATTGCCAGCAATTTCAGC
>SLSL01000028.1 GCA_007130465.1 Halanaerobiaceae bacterium
ATTATGCCTTCTTTTTCTGAAAGGAGCCTGAATGCTTGAATGGCCTGATGGTCATCTATATAGTTATATTCAACTCTGTTGATTGCTTTCAAATGACTGTGTTCCGGGCCAACACCTGGATAATCAAGACCGGCAGAAATTGAATGGGCTGGTATGACCTGGCCGTCCTGGTCCTGGAGAAGGTATGACCTGCTGCCATGGAGGACGCCGACTCTGCCCTCTGACAGGGTAGCTGCATGCCTGCCAGTATCTATGCCCTCGCCGGCAGCTTCAATGCCGATTAGGTTGACATCCTGATCATCTACAAATGGATGGAAGATCCCGATGGCATTGCTACCGCCTCCGACACAGGCCAGGATATAATCTGGAAGTTTGCCCTCTTTATTAACTATCTGCTCTCTGGTCTCATCTCCAATGATTCTTTGAAAGTCTCTGACCATTTCTGGGTAAGGATGTGGCCCTACTACTGAGCCGATTATATAATGGGTTGTCTCTACATTGCTGACCCAGTCTCTAATGGCCTGGTTGGTGGCATCTTTTAGTGTCTTGCTACCAGTATTGACTGGTATTACTTCTGCCCCTAGCATTTCCATCTTATAGACATTTAGGGCCTGTCTTTCAATATCTTCGGCTCCCATATAAATCTGGCAGTCCAGATCAAAACGGGCTGCTACAGTTGCTGTGGCAACGCCATGCTGGCCTGCCCCTGTCTCGGCAATTATTCTTTCTTTGCCCATCTTTTTGGCAAGAAGAATCTGGCCTAAGGTATTATTTATTTTATGGGCTCCTGTATGGTTTAAGTCTTCTCTTTTTAAATATATTTTTGGTCCCTGATAATATTCTGTTAGTTTTTCTGAATAATACAGGGGGGTAGGCCTGCCACTATAATCTGCAAGTAATGATTTGAATTCTTCGATAAAAACTTTGTCATCTTTGATAGATTGATAGGTTTCACTGAGTTCATCAAGTGCTGGAATTAATGTCTCTGGGACATACCGGCCCCCGAATTCTGAAAAATATTTCTGACTCATGATTATTTCTCCTCTCGTCTAGTTAAATCTATTAGCTTAATTTTAGCTTAATTAATTTTAGACATACTTTAGTTTCTTTTATTATGGGTCTTAATTAAGTTTACTGCTTCTTTCATAAGTTCAGGGTCTTTATTGCCTGGGGAAATCTCTAAACGGCTATTTAAATCTACTGCAGCAGGGTTCAGTCTGTTAAGGGCTTCCTCTATATTATCTGGTCCCAGGCCTCCAGCCAGAATATAGTTTTTAGTAAGGCTGATTTGATCCAGGAGACTCCAGTCGAAACTCTTGCCTGTCCCGCCAGTTTTGTCGCCGATTTTAGTATCAAAGAGAAGGTAATCGGCCCAATCTTTATATTTAGGGATCTCTGCCAGGTCTGATTCATCTGAAATAGAGATTGCTTTAATAGTTCTTAAAGGAATATCATTAAAGAGTTCTGGGTTTTCGCTGCCATGAAACTGAATATCGGTAAATATTCTGCTTGAAATTATTTTTTCTAGCTGATTTTTATCTGGATTAACTACCACTGCAATCCTGGAAATAAAGGGAGGGAGTTGGGCAGTTAATTCTTCCGCCTTTTCCAAACTTATTTTTCTCGGGCTTTTAGCGAGGATAAAGCCCAGGGCATCAACATTTAAGCTGACTGCTAGATCTACATCTGCCTGATTGGTCATTCCGCAAATCTTAATTTTAGTTAGTTGTTTAATTGATTTTGACATTGGGCCCTCCTCTCTTTAAACCTAGCTCTGCAATTTTAGCTGCTGGGTTATCAGCACGCATTAATGTCTCGCCAATTAGTACACCATCTACATTCAGTTCTTTTAAGTAATCGATATCTGCTTTTGTCTTTATGCCACTTTCAGCTATTATATGATAATCAGCTCTTTTCCCTGTGGATTTAAGATAACCTATTAATTTTTCTGTTGTTTTTAGGTCAACATCAAAGGTTGTAAGATCTCGATTATTTATTCCTATTATCTCAGCCTCTGTTTTAAGGGCAGTTTCTAATTCTTCTTGATTATGGACTTCTACAATTGCTTCTAAATTTAATTGAGAAGCTATAGACAGGAATTCATTTAATTTCTGGCTGTCCAGGACTGCTACAATCAAAAGGATTACATCTGCCCCAATAAAGAAACTCTGATAGATCTGGATTGGATCTATGATAAATTCTTTTCTTAAGATTGGGAGATCAGTAACTTGCCTTACTTCTGCTAAGACCTGATTGCTGCCCTGGAAGAATTTCTGGTCTGTTAAGACTGAAATGGCTGAAACTCCAGCTTTTTGGTAGGTCATGGCCTGACTTTTCGGCCTGAAATTTTCTTGAATTATACCTTTGCTTGGTGACGCCTTTTTAATCTCGGCAATCAGGCTGATGCCAGGCTGAGAAAGACCGGCCTTTAATGACTTTCTGGAACCTTTGAGTTCTGCAACTTCCTTGTTCTTTTCAGTTATTATCTTATCCAATATCATTTAAAGGGCCACCTCATTACTACATTTAATTAATTCTTCCAGTTTGCTTTTGGCCTTGCCTGAATCGATTAAATTAGTTGCCAGCTTTACACCTTCTTTGAGGTTTTTAGTTTTCCTGGCTACCAGGAAGGCTGCTGCAGAATTTAAGAGGATAACATCCCTTTTAGGACCTGTTCTGCCTTCTAATATGTCAAGGGTGATCCTTTTATTTTCAGCTGCTCCGCCACCTAATATTTCTTTTAGAGGGGCCTGATTTAATCCAGCCTCTTCTGGATAAAAATTATATTCTTTAATCTCACCATCTTTTAAGTAGGCAGTTTTATTTAAACCTGCCAGAGATAATTCATCTATCCCACCGGCTCCATGAACTACCATCGCTGATTTTAGGCCAAGGTTCTTTAAAACATGGGCTAAAGGCTCGACTAATTCCTCTTTATAGACACCAAGTATCTGATAATCTGTCTTAGCTGGATTGGTGAGAGGCCCTAAGATATTAAAGATTGTTCTTAGACCTATCTCTTTTCTGGGGCCAACGGCATAGCGCATGGCCTGATGAAAATTAGGGGCAAATAGAAATGAGATCCCAACTTCTTCCAGACATTTAGCCGCTTCTTTAGGATTCAGGTCTATCTTAACTCCCAGGGTTTCTAAAAGATCAGCACTGCCACATTTTGATGAGACAGAGCGGTTGCCATGTTTGGCAACATTTAAATCACCGGCTGCCATGACTATTGCTGTTGTTGTTGAGATATTGAAAGTTCCTTTTCCATCTCCGCCGGTACCGCAACTATCGATTAAATCAGTTGCTGCTGTATCGACCTGGGCTGCTTTAGACCTCATTACCGAGGCGGCTCCTGTAATTTCTGAGATAGTTTCGCCTTTCATTCTAAGACCTACCAGAAATCCAGCAAGTTGGCTATCTGTTGTTTTTCCTTCCATAATTTGATCCATTGCAAATTCCATCTCATTTAAAGTTAGATCCTCTCTGCTCACTACTTTTTCTAAATGATTGTTAAACATTGCTATCACTCCTGCTATTTATTAAATTACTGATTAATTTTTGGCCAACTTCTGTAAGAATAGATTCTGGATGAAACTGGACTCCATAGAGATTATACTTCCGATGTTTTAAAGCCATTATTTCTCCTGAAGCTGTTTCAGCTAATACTTCAAGTGATTCAGGCAGATTATCTCTATTGATAATTAAGGAATGATACCTGGTGGCTGTGAATTTATCTTTAATCCCAGCAAATAATTTATCTGACTTATTTATCTGCTTAATTTCTGAAATTTTGCCATGAAAAACCTTATCTGCCTTAATAATTTCTCCACCAAAGACTTCACCGATACATTGATGGCCAAGGCAGACACCAAGAATTGGGATCTTATCTTTAAATTCTTGGATTAAATCTTTTGAAATGCCTGCATCTTCTGGCCTCCCTGGTCCAGGGGAAATTACAATATTCCCGGGATTAAGCTTTTTGATCTCCTTAAGAGTAATCCTGTTATTACGATAAACTTTTACGTCATCATATTTTTCTAGAATATGGACTAGATTATATGTGAAGGAATCATAATTATCTATTACTAAGATCATAATCGCCACCTCCAGCTGCTATCTCTAAAGCATCAAATAAGGCCTCACCTTTATTTAATGTCTCCTGGTATTCAGTAGCAGGGTCAGAATCTGCAACAATGCCTGCTCCTACCTGGAGGTTAAGAATTCCATCTGAAAGAGAAAATGTTCTGATAGTTATGCAACTATCTAAATTGCCATTAAAACTTAAATAGGCAACTGTGCCTGCATAAACTCCTCTTGCTTCTTTTTCCAGGCCATTGATAAGCTCTATCGCCTTAATCTTAGGTGCTCCAGAGACTGTCCCTGCCGGGAAGTTTGCCTTTAAGGCATCGAGGCTGTCCAAACCTTCCTTGAGATCAGCTTCTACCTGGGAAACCAGATGCATAACTTTTGAAAAATATTCAACTTCCATTAATTCTGTAACTTCAACTGTTCCCGGGGCAGCTATTCTGCTTAAATCATTCCGGCCTAGATCTACAAGCATTGTATGTTCTGCCTTTTCTTTCTCATCATTTTTAAGATCTTTTTCAAGCCTTAAATCTTCCTTTTTATTACTCCCTCTGGGCCTTGTGCCAGCTAAGGGCCTTGTCATCACTCGTCGATCTCTTACCCTGACTAAAACTTCAGGTGACGAGCCAATAATTTTAATCTCCGGGAAGTTTAAGTAAAAGGAATATGGTGACGGGTTAACTGATCTCAGGGCTCTATAAATATTAAATGTTGGTATTTCATTTTTAATTGAAAACTTCTGGGAAAGTACTATCTGGAAGATATCGCCCTCTATGATATGCTCTTTTGCTTTTTTAACAATCTCATGGAATTCAGCTTCTTCTGTATTTGATTTTAAGTTATATTGATTTGAGTGCTTACTATCAATTAATGGATCAGAACTTATTTTTTTAGAATTGATTAATTCTTTTACTTTTTTTACCTCAGAGACTCCCTGCTGATACAACTCTTCTTTCTCAGCTAATTCCATTGAATCTTCCACTTTAAGATTGTTAATGATTTTTACTCTATTATTAAAGTGGTCATAGGCAACTATTACCTGGGTTTCGACCAGCAGGCTCAGCGGCTTATCATTTTTCATAAGTTCTTTATCTGGCTCAGAATGGAAAAGATCTTCCCATTTTTCGACCATCTCATAATTAAAGTAACCAACAAAGCCACCGGAGAATGGCGGTAATTCTTCTCTGTCATAAACTTTAATTTCTGCCAGATAATCCTGAATATATTCAATAAAATCCTGATTCCTTACAGTAGTAGTGCCATTTTTGTTTATCTCAAAATAATAATTGTAATTCTTATAAACTCTTGCTGGTTTTAAACCTATAAATGAATATCTGTCATTTTCAGTACTCTCCAGCAGGTAAGTATAATCTTTTTCTTTAGATAGTTTCTGATATAGCGAGATTGGTGTTTCAGTATCTGCTATAAATTCCTGATAAATTGGAATGATATTATATTTTTCTGCTAACTCTAAATAGTCTTCTAATTTCAGCATTTTTTCCTCCTTCTAGAGGAGCCAGATTAAAATTTTAAATAAAAAAACGGCCAGGGCTTTTAATAGCCTGACCGTAAAGATTTATAGACATAGTAATCCCAAAAATACTGAGAATTACATAGTTCCACTATTGCTCATCTCGTCTAATTCTATTCTAGTCTCTACTAATCTAGGCTCATCTAATCTGATTTTTATCAATTGTATATTATAATTAAACTTTTGTCAAGTAAAGGGCGTAATAAAATTGTCAATAAAAAAATCATGGCAGTAGATGATAATCATCTACTGCCTCTTTTCTTGTTCAGTATCAGGTTTTAAAGGAAAAACATTATAGGTGTTTTAGGTTATAGAAGCCTGATAAATTTTTTCAGTAGCCGCTTTTAATACAGAATTAAATTCTTCATCATCCTGATCAACATGCAGATCCTGAAGTAATGCTCTTGAAAAGCTTGCTATCATATCATGATTTTTAGCAAGTTTATCCACTGCATCTTTTTGACTGTAACCACCTGAAAGAGCTACAACTCTTAACACATTAGGATGTTCAATTACTTCTTTATAAAAATCAGGTTCATCTGGAAGGGATATTTTAAACATAAATGTTTCATCATCAAGTCCTTCAAGATGCTTCATAATTTCTGCTTTCATTATTTTTTCAGATTCTGCTTTATCTTCACTATGAATATTTATTTCTGGTTCTAAGATAGGGATAAAGCCTGCATCATAGATTTTTTTACCATACTCAAATTGCTGAGCTACAATATCTTTAATCCCCTCTTCATTTGCGCTGTGAATTACTGAGCGCATTTTTGTACCAAAAATATTATGCTTTTCAGCTTCAGCCAGAAGGTCATCAAGTTTAGTCATTGGTTTCATCAGCTGAACACCATTTTCTTTATCTTCTTTACCCTGATCAACTTTTAAAATCGGAAGAATTCCTTTATCTTCCCAGAGATAATCAGCAGTAAATTTGCCCTCCATTTTATTATTCATTGTATGCTTAAATAAAATTGCTCCAAGAATATGCTCAGAACTAAATGCAGGACTGGTTATAACTCGAGTCCTCATCTCATGAATGAGATTAAACATCTCTTCTTCAGTATCATATTCATGTTCTGGAATTCCATAACCCTCTAGGGCTCCAGGTGTACTTCCTCCACTTTGATCCAATGCTGCAATAAATCCTTTACCATTTTTCATCAAGTCAAGCTGTTTTTTATCCATTTATATCACTCCTTTTTTAAATTTGCTGTTTTTATTATATAATTTTACCAGATAGAATACAAGTTAATTGAATTTATAAAAATACTTAACTTTTTAATCAGTCATCATTTCTACAAACTCTTTTGCTAAATCTGGATCAAACTGGCTGCCTGAACATCTCTCTATCTCTGCTAAAGCTTCTTCTCTACTCATGCGTTCCTTATAAGGTCTTCCAGTTGTCATTACATCATAAGCATCAATAATAGATATGATCCGAGATAAATACGGGATTTCTTGGCCTTTTAGGCCTTTAGGATAACCCTTCCCGTCCCATCTCTCATGATGAGATAATATTTCCTTAGCAATAACAACAAATTCTTCTGAAGCAGACGCTATTTTGTGACCTCGCTCTGGATGCTGTCTGATTATTTCCCATTCTTCTTCTGATAGGTTTTCTGGTTTATTTAATATTTTTTCAGAAACAGAAGTTTTACCTATATCATGAAGAGTAGCTAATAGAGATAAATTATTAATTTCTTCATTAGATAAATTAATTGCAGCTCCAAAATCAAATGCTAATTTAGTCATTCTTAAAGCATGATCTTCTGTCTCATTACTTTTAGCTCCAAGGGAATCCAACAAACTCTTAACAATTTTACTTTTGGAACTAGTTCTTTCTAATAATTTATTTTTATACATACTCATATCTGCCTGTTTCAAAATCTCGTAAATATCCTGATCTGTATTTTCCTTTGTTGCCAACCCTAAACCTAATGAGAGTGGAATTCCTTTTTCTAAATCACATTCTTTTTTAATTCTATTATAAATTTTTTGGGCAGTTGCTTTACCTGTCTGAGGCAGCAAAATTACAAATTCATCTCCACCCCAACGAGTTACAAGATCTTCTTTTCGAGTTGATTTTTTAATTAATTCTGCTGCTTTTATTAACAGTTCATCGCCTTCTAAATGTCCATAACTATCATTAATAATCTTTAAACCATTGATATCAGCCAAAATAATGCTGATAGGTAACTGTCTTTCTGTATCCAACCTTTTAATCTCTTCTTCTAAAAATGTTCTATTATAGCATCCTGTTAAACTGTCATGATAGCTTATATATTTTATTTGTTCTTCTTTGTTTTTTCTCTCGGTTATATCCAGCATAAAACCTCTTAATTTAACTGGTTCTCCATCTTCTATCACTACCTTAACTTCATCTCTAAGCCAGACAACTTTGCTGCTTTTAGTCATAAACCTATATTCAAAAATATGGTCATCACCTTTTTTAGTGCAGGCAAAACAATATTCAATTGCCCAGTTTTGATCATCAGGATGGATTCGATTTTTCCAAAAATCTAAATCAGTCCATTCTTCAGGAGTAAAGCCCAGGATGTCTTCTGCCTGAGGGGCTACATAATCCCAATTATCAGTAATAATATTATATTCCCAGAGAATAGCATGAGCAGATTCGGCCAGGCTTCTAAGCTGCTCTTCTTTTTCCGCCAGTATCTTTTTGTTTTCATACTGCTTTGTAACATCAGAAAAGACCAGTATTACATCAGTAGTTTCACCATATTCATTTTTAACTGGAGCTGCGCTATCACTAATATAGTGTCTGGTTCCATCTTTGGCTATTAAAATCGTGTCATTTGTCAGGCCTGCAATCTCCCTTGTATTCAAAACTTTTTGTACTGGATCGTCAGCAATGTCACCTGTTCTGGCATTTATAATATTAAAGACTTGAGTTAATTGCTTATCTATAGCTTCTGATGAATTCCAGCCAGTCAATTTTTCGGCTACAGGGTTTAATCTGGTAATAAAACCGAATTTATCGGTAGTAATAACGCCATCACCAATCGAATTTAAAGTGGTTGAAATTTTGTTTCTGCTCTCAACTAAATATATTTCAGTCTTCTTTTTCTCAATTATTGTAGAAATTTGGTCTGCAATATTCTGTAACAAATTAATTTCTTCAGGCAGGAACTCCAGAATTCCTGAGTAATAAAATTCATTATAATTTAATACTATTTTTCCTTCAGTAAAATTATTTACTACAAGTGGAGCAGAAATTATCTTTTCGCTTTCCTTAAAACCTTTGGACTTAAACTCCTGATCTTGATAAATTATACAGGCATTAGACTGTTCTGGAAACTGCAAATACATAGGGACTATTTCAACTATACTATATAGGAGTTGTTCCAGATCAGTTTTTTCAGTCAAAAGATCAGTGATTTCAAAGAGACATTCTAATTCCTTAGTACGCTCTTGATTCTCTTTATCTATCTTAATAAGATTTTCAGTTAGAAATATATTTTTTAAATAAGACTCAATTATATCTTTTAAATTTTCTGCCTGTACATTTAACTTATATGAATTTTGAAAGTCTTTACTGTTATAAAGAGAAAGTTCACCAAAAATACTGCCATCTGGCCATTCTAACAAATATTTTGTGCAGCAAAGCATCTTCATTTCTGGATTAAAATCAACAGGAATATTATCTATATTTAATATTTGGTCATTAATTATTTGACCTTCACTAAGAGCAGTTAAATAAAAAAGATCTGATATCTTTAATACTACTGCCTGTACCTGCATTAATTCAGCCATAAGATTTAAGGTTTTCTTTATATTTTTAATAACTTCTTCTGTATTTTGAATTATATTTGTTTTTTGAATTTCCATTATTGCATCTCCTATGGCCATGTATTTTTATAACATTCATGGTATAATTATATCACAATATTGACTAAATTACTATATTTAAAAAGCTACCAGTTAATTTGAAACTAATGATAATTTTTGACCTGGTACATTTTTTGTCGCTGATTACAATCAGGTCATCTGTAGTGAAGCCATCATTAGGATATAAGGCAATACCTATCCCAATTGTGATGTAACTTAAAAGAAAAAGATTATGGGCCAGCCACCACATTGAACTCCAGGGCCGAGATATCATAAATATAATGACAGTTTGGAAGATAAGTATATTACCAACAATCAGGGAAAGGACTGAAAAATTGGGCTTAATATGATAGGAAGCATAGAATTTGAGTATGACTATGCCTAGAATTATTAACGTAATCACTTTAAAGAGAATAGAAAAATACATATCTCTACCATCAGCAAACTTTACTGCCGGGAAGATACCTGGATTAAGAGTGGCCATCAGAGAAAGTATAGATAGAAGAGCCCCGATAAGTAGCCATACCTTCTTACTGGCAAATCGAGTGCTTATATTTGTATTATTAAATTCTGGAATGAAAATAAGCAGAGCCAACCAGAACCGACTAGCATCTCCAAAGAAAACGAAAGCATTGATATGGGTGGTTATATCTGGAAAACAAAAGGGGTATAACCCGGGGTAATAAGGGCATGAAAGCCATAGATTATCGCAACTCCGAGAAAACCTAGCGAAATCAAAAAATTTCGGGTTAGCCTGGTTTTTTTGTATTTTTGTCAACTGAAATTATCCTTAAAAGAACAAAGACCAGTTTTATTACTTTAGGTTGAAACTAATAACTATCCATAATAACATAAATAAATATAACTTAAAAGTCTTAAAATAATTTGCCAATATCTTATTTAGAGGAAATTTTGACAAGTGTTTTGTCATGTGCTATAATTATTTTTGGTTGGACAAAAAATCTAGTTTAATCGTCCAATGTAGAAAATAGGAGGAATTTTTAAAATGACTTACACAGGTACAGTTAAATGGTTTGATGATCAAAAAGGTTTTGGATTTATTGAAAGAGAATCTGGTGATGATGTATTCGTACACTTTTCAGCAATTCAGTCTGAGGGTTACAAAAGTCTTGAAGATGGCCAGAAAGTAGAGTTTGAAGTAGTAGAAGGCGACCGAGGACCACAAGCTGAAAACGTTGTTGTTATATAAATAAGTATCTAATACTTTGATATAAAGCAGAAAACGTGAAACCCCCTATCAAATAAATGATAGGGGGTTTTTTTGATTTATATTTTATTAAGCAATAACATAGTGTTCGGTTTCTCTGGCGCAGTCAAAGAAGCTCTCGTCATAATTAATATTATCATAAATACAATAAGTGCAGAAATGATGATAGATAGTAGCCGGTATTAAGATATTTAAATGATTACAGATATCTTCTTTTAAGCCGATATTACGGTAGTAGAACTAGTAAGATGCCATCGTGGGGTCCTGATTAATCTTATTAACTGTTGGTGGTCTGCCTAGCTCCCTGGCAATAGCAACTAGCCTGCCCTTATAAGAATTGTCTGTCCAGACTTCAGCCCTTTTAAGAGGATTTTTGTATATAAATATTAAGTCAAACAATATATCATCAGTTAAATTGCAGGTTTACATTCTCCAACCATAGTTAAAAAGTGGGGAAGGAGTTCAAAAGAGACTTTATCTCCTTCTTCTACTCTATATTTAGGATGAATATGAACTAGCAATTCCTGGTGAAAATCTTTGTTGGTAAGATCAATGATTAAATCTACGACCCCACCTTTATAGGCTATTTCTTTAATTATTCCCTTAATCGGGCCTTCTTCAACCAGCTCAAAGCCATCAGGACGAATAGAAATCATAACATCCTCCCCTGGCTTCCTGTTGTGCTCATGGGGATAAGCAAAAGTACCTAATTCAGTTATAACACTCTTGCCGTCATCTCCTAAAGTTCCGCCAAGTATATTAGATTGACCTACAAAAGAAGCCACAAAACAAGCAATTGGTAATTCATAAATCTCCCGTGGCGTACCTGCCTGTTCAATCTGGCCATTATTCATGACTACTATTTTATCTGAAATTGATAAGGCCTCTTCCTGGTCATGGGTTACGAAAACTGCAGGGGTTTCGCTTTTCCTTAAAATGTGAACTACCTCTCGGCGCATTTTTTCCCGTAAATTCATATCTAAATTACTAAAAGGCTCGTCAAGTAGAACTAAAATTGGATCAGTTACCAGGGCACGGGCTAAAGCTACCCGCTGCTGCTGTCCACCAGAGAGATCAGCCGGATTTTTATCTGCATGGCTTTCTAACCCTACTAATTCAATCATCTCCTGTACTTTCTGATTGTTTTTAGTTTTGTCTTTATTTTTTAAGCCGAATCTTATATTATCCCTGACATTAAGATGGGGAAAGAGAGCATAGTCCTGAAAAACCATACCTACACCCCTGTTCTCTGGCGGCACCCAGCAATTTGAGGCAGCCATTTTCTTTCCCTGCATTATTACTTGACCGGAGTCTGGCCGCTCCAGGCCAGCAATCAAGCGCAGTAAAGTAGTCTTTCCGCAGCCACTGGGTCCTAAAAGAGTTAATATTTCGCCTTCTTGAACTCCAAAGGATACATTCTTGACAGCAGGAACTTTGGCATCTGCATAAATTTTTGTTATATTTTTTAATTCAACAATCATAATATTCTCCCCTTTATAGTGAGTCAAACAAATAGTAAAATATTTTAATCTTCCTGAGCAAAAAGAATCCACAGAGAAAAGGAAGAAACAACTACTAAGAGTAATGCCGGACCGGCTGCCCGGGTATAAAATGCCTCTGTAGTTGCATTCCAGATCTCTGTTGTTAGAGACCGAAACCCGGTTGGTCCCAGTAACATAGTCGCCGGCAATTCCTTCATAGTTGTTAAAAAGATAAGTGCTGCTCCAGTATACATTCCTGATTTAATCAATGGAATAGTAACAGACCTCAATATTTTGAACTTAGAATATCCCATCGTTAAACCGACATCTTCAACGTTAGGGCTGATCTGTAATAGTGAGCTCCGTAATGTTCCCATTGCCTGTGGTAAAAATAAAATTATATATGCAAAAATCAATAAAGGTAATGTCTGGTATAGAGGAAAGGCGTAATTAGAAGCAAAGAAGACAAGGGATAAAGCTACTACTATACCTGGCAGGGCATAACCTGCATATGTTACCTTCTCTAATAAACTGCTAAATTTACTTTTATATTTTACTGACATTATTGCTACTGGCAGAGTAACAAAAGTTCCTATTACAGCAGCTATAAATGAGACATAAAAGGAATTAAAGGCTGCTTCCCAGCGGAGCATCGCCGGTTCACCCTGTAATAAACCCCGGACCAGCCAAAAAGCTGAGACCCCAACTGGAATAACTAAAGCTAAGGTTACTACCAGTAAACAAAAGAGTAAAGCTGGCCATTTCCATTTGCCGAGTTCAATTCTCTGGATTTTTCCTTTAGTTCCTCTACTAACACTATGATAGCGGGCTTTCCCTCTGGTCCTCATTTCAATGCTAACTATTACAATGGTTACTGCTACTAATACCAGAGATAAGACTGCTGCATAGGTGCGGTCAAATGTACCTCTATACTGTAAAAAGATTACCCTGGTAAAAGAGTTAAACTGGAGCAGGGATACGGCAGCAAAATCACTTAAAGTATAAAGGGCTACCAATAATCCTCCTGAGGCAATGGCCGGGCGGAGTTTAGGTAAAGTTATCTTCCAGAATACCTGCCAGGGAGTTTTGCCTAATGTCCGGGCTGTCTCCTCCTGTCCTGGATCCATTCCCCGGAGAGCTCCTCGCACCGATAATAAAACATAGGGATAAGTTAATAAGCTCAATACTGCCCAGGCACCAAAAAAGCCATAGATTCCGGGTTGGTAGGATATATTAAAAATATCTGTTAAAAAATTATGAACTATACCTCCATAACCAAAGGCTGCTACAAAAGCAAATCCGCCAACTAAGGTTGGAATTACCAGAGGAACCATGGTTAAGATAGACCAGATTTTTCTTCCTGGAAGATTAGTTCGAGCTGTTAGCCAGGCCAGCGGTACAGCAATAATAACAGTGGTTGTTGTTACAGCAGCGGCTAAACCCAGGGTATTTAAGAGGACACGAAATGTTCGCTCCTGAAGCAGCAAAGAGAAAAAATTATCAGACCCCCAGACTCGAACCAGTAAATAAAATAGCGGTAAAGACATAGCTAAAGCTATTAGTATCACAGGAATTAAAATAAAGGGTGGGGCCACAAATGGCCAGGTTATTTTACCATTCTTCACCTCTTTAATTTTAGCTTTCAATTTCAAATAATTAGCTTTCATATATATACCCCTTAACTTTAATAAAAGAGAGAAGAGAAAACCAAATATAGTTAGTCTTCTCTGCTCCCTTTATCATTTCTATCATAATATCAGGTTAAGTTGATATTCTTTATTTATAAAGCTCCAACTTCTGAAAGTAGTTCTAGTGTTCCCTGAAGATCTTCAATATCAGTAAGATCTAAATCAGGAGCATTAATATCTTCTAAAGGTTTTAGTAATGGATTGTCAACTTCCATCCCCTCTACAACTGGATACTCATTATTTTCCTGCACAAAATATTGCTGGGATTCTTCTGTGAGCATAAATTCAATAAACTGATTTACTGCTTCAACATCTCTGGCTACATCTAAAACTCCGATTCCTGCAATATTAATCATAGAGCCAGCATCACCAGTAGTATAAAGCTGTCTTACTGGAAAGTCTTCTCCTTCTTCTGCTATAAATCTAAATAGGTAATAATGATTGACAAAGCCTATATCGGCTTCACCTCTGCTAACACCTTCAACAGTACTGGTATTATTGTGATATTCATAGGGATTATTAGCCTGAATTCCTTCTAGCCATTCTTTAGCTCTTTCTTCGCCTTCTAGAACCCTCAAAGCAGTTACAAAAGCCTGAAAGGAGCCATTGCTAGGTGCCCAACCAATTCGACCTTCCCATTCTGGTTCAGTAAAACCCCAGATGCTATCAGGTAGTTCATCTTCATCAACATTATTAGTATTATATGCCACTACTCTTGCTCTTCCTGAAGTACCCAGCCAGTCACCTGCAGGTGATCTTAACCTTGAATCAATCTGTTCTAAATACTCTTTAGAGATCGGCTGTAATCTATCTTCTACAGCTAATGCTCCTAGAGCACCTGCATCCTGGGCAAAGAAAATGTCGGCTGGACTGTTCTGGCCTTCTTCTAAAATCGTTGCTGCCAGCTCAGCTGTATCACCATACCTGGCATTAACTTCAATTCCAGTCTCTTCTGTAAACCTTTCAAATAATGGTCCAATTAGATTTTCTGATCTACCAGAATAAACAGTTATTCCATTGTCATTGCTGCTGCCAAAAAATGCCTGATTAGCTCCCCCAATAATTAATACTACAGCTAATATAAATGATAAAATTATAAATTTCTTATGTTTAAACATTAATTTACTCCCCTTTTATGCTTTAAGTGAAAATGAATTTCATTCCGGCATTTTTATTATACTGGAGAGTGGTATTAATGTCAAGTATTTTAGTATGTTTAATTAAGTACAAGCAAAAAATTATTTTTATTTGCTATCTTAATTTTAATATTGTCTGAAATTAAATAGCAGGCTCATAAAACGGTGGAGAAGCTACAGCTATTCTTTCCAGTTTTGAAGATATTATTTCCGCTTTAGGTGCGTATTAATAATGTAAACTATTAAGGCACCTGGCAAGGGTGCCTTAAATCTTTTGCTATTTTCTTTTATTTTCATATTTATTTTTTATTGGGATTTGAAAAGGGGCCATTCTTGCTCCGCTGCCTTCTTGATCATATTCTGATGCTGTTCATCTTCTGCATTATCTTTATGACGCCTGCTACCCTGAAAATGGATGTCAAAATGCCCGGTAAAATTGTTGTCAGAAATATGACCATTTACATTTTCCCCGTGGGGCATGCCGGTAATTGAAGCTGCCAGCAGCCTGTCCTGAATTTGAACTACCACTGGCCTCCGTTCCCAGCTCCATTCCCCTCCATAAATTTTCCTTAATACTTCTGCATTTTCAGCATTAACCGGTTCTACATCTGCATGATTAGTACCATAGATTCTGCTGACCCTGAGGCTCAGACCGCTCGCTATATCTGTGACAATAACTGAATCTGTTCTGTTGAAAATCTCATCAACTTCAGACCAGGAAACTGCCTCAACTTCTTGGGTCGGGACTACCTTATCATCCTGGATTAATTTTAAAGTTGAAAGAGTTTCTTCTCCAGCTAACCCGTTGACTGCTAAATTCTGATGTCTTTGAAACTGTTCTACAGCAATCTCGGTCTGCAAACCGAAATATCCAGTTTCATCAGATATTTTAAAGCCTGCCATGCTCAGCTCTCTTTGAAGTTTATCCACCTGAGAACCTTCACTATCTCTTCTCAACAGGGGAAAATTTTCCACCTGGAGACTAGATGCTCCGACTAAAGTCATTAGATTAAATACCACAAATAATACCAGGATTGAAATCTGCAAAAAACCAGATAGATTTTTCTTTATAGACGAACATTTCATTTAAGTATTATCTCCTCTCATATTAAGTATTGCTTTTTATGCTCTTTATTTATTTGTCTTCTAGATTAATTTATATTATTTATACAGGGTATATGTATTTTGCCTGGTTAAATTATAAGTAAACCAAGCATAAAAGTCAAGTTTAAAAGCAAATTGATATGCTGTACATTCTAGAGAAGATACTAGAGTGGGACCAGCCTTTAACAGCTGGGATCCCTTGTCAAACTGCACGTAGGGTCCTCCTGTAAACAGCTTGTCGTTATTGTTACCCCATAATAGGGAATAAGTCTTCTCCATATATGATCTCATCCGCATCTGTATCCATTGATTCAATCTCCTATATCGCCAGGCTATAAATTCATATCCTAGAAAGTTAAATCCTTTTCCATTGATGCAGATAAATATTGACAAGTAATGGTGAGATTGTTCCGGACTGACTTTTAGCCTCAGACTCTTCAGATTCCACTTCACAGTGAACACCCTGTTACTGTTGGCTTCACATACTGTATCGGCAAGCACAGCCTGGATAGGACTTTCATCTATTTAACTTAAATTTTACAGAGCAAACAATTAAAAAATACCCAATCTGAAGATTAAGTATAAAGAGTAAATAGGCCACATTTAGATATAATTAGGTCTCTAGATAAAGACCTTGTTTACCGGTAAATAAAAGGCAACTAGGGTGCTTTAAAACTGGCTATTTATCTACTATACCTGCATTCGAGTTCTCTGTAGATAAATCTTATCAGGCAGGTCACCTGACTCTCAGGATTAATGATTATTTCAACCTTCCCTACTAAAAAGTAAGTTGTGATAATGAAATAATCTCCTGATTACATTGGTGGGTCCGTTCAGGTTTGGCACCTGATTTCCTATTCTCCTCTGGTCGTAACCAGAGGCACCTGCAGGTAACCGTAGTTCTTATTATTGACTTAGGTTGCGTACTATTCCATATTTTCTTAAGACAATTAAATCTGCATTAATTCTTCCCTTTTCTTCAGGGGCATAATCAACATCAATTAATTCTATAAAATCTCCTGTATATTCTTTTAAAACACCATTGTATTTTACCCACTCATCGCCTCTTTTTAATTCTAAAATTACTCTTTCTCCAATATACTCTTCAAGCAGAGGTTCATAGGTGGTTTCAACTAAGCCATAAACTTCATTTTTCATCTTATTCACTTGATTATTATTGCTAGCAAAAGCTGCTCCAGCCGGGGTTGTCCTGGAAAGGTGACTGGTTAGCATATTGACTATTTCGAGCAGAGCATCTTTGATAATCTTTAGAAAATTAATGATTGACCGTCTGATCTTTCTCCAGCTTGAAGGCTGAAAAGTTTTCTGAAAATCTTCTGCTCTTAACTTTTTACCCTTTTCTGTTAAATCCCTGTGATAGCGCACTACTGCCTGAATATCAGGGTATTCATTTTTATAAATCAAAAAACTTAAATAGTTTAATTTGTGTTCATCTTTGATTAACTCTGGATAATTGAACTTCATACCAGAACTTTTTAATTTGAATTCGCCTCTATACTGGTCACCATTTAACAGTTCAAGAGTAACTATATCATCTCTAAAATCTTTAAGACATTTATCTTTTTTGATTTTTCCTAAGATAACAGCCAGAAAAGCTGAAACAACAATAAATAGAACAGTAATCGTTGTAGCACTCACCTTTTAGCCTCCTTGCTCACAGAGTTTGGTCCAATTTAAATGTTTTTCAAAATAGTTTTTTAAATGTGACCATTATTAATCATTATCAATTTCTTTTATAACTTTAGCAGGATTCCCTCCAACAAAAACATCTGCTGGTATGTCTTTTGTGACGACTGCTCCGGCACCGATTACTGCATTATCGCCAATCCTTACTCCAGGCTGAATTATAGCGCCTCCACCTATCCAGACATTATCTCCAATCTCAATTGGATGGCCTAATTCTCGACCTGAGTTTCTTGCTTTTGCTTTTAGGGGATGGCTGGCAGTATAAATCTGAACAGCTGGACCAAGCATTACGTTATCACCTATAGTTATGGTGCTAACATCTAGAAATACACAGTTATGATTGGCATAAAAGTTTACTCCAAATTTAATATTATAACCATAATCGCAGTAAAAAGCAGGTTCTATATAAGGAGATTGTTCAGTCTTAAATAATTCCTGGAGTACGATATTCTTATTCTCTTTTGCATCTGGTGCTAG